>JAOUMG010000169.1 GCA_029881635.1 Paracoccaceae bacterium
TACGCCTGCGGAAACTGAGATGGGTCCCATGGCACCAAGTGCGCCAGACTGATCGTCCCAGTAGACATCCGTGATTGACGAGGCCAGCGGACCCGTGTTGCTAAACCTGAAAGCGACGGTTCCTGACCCGCTATCGGTTACGTCAAGCAGTAGCTGAGATTGCCCCGTCGCGACATTCGTAGCAGAATTGGCCGTTACTCCATCAAAATTATAGGTCGTTGCGCCTGCGAAACCTGCTGAAAAGATCAGCGAAAGTGTCAACGCGAAGGCTTTTGCTGCCGGTCGGATGTACATCGAGTGACTCCACAAAAGGGCCAAGTTTCTCAGTGACACATTTCCGCCATAATTCGGATTTTCACAACAGAAATCCGTGCGGTCATGTCAATTACAACCAACAGAAGAACGCCCCAATTTCTGGTGGAAACAATCGCTATACCGATTGTCGTTTCACTCCTAAAACGACCTCAATCCAACCGTCGGATACTGGGCCGAATACCTACCATCTTTCGAATCACGCTTGCTTTCTCCTTGCAAAACTTCTGTAACAGTTGGAATTTAACAATCGTTCAATTCATGTAGCCGGGGGTCCGATGGATTTCGCCTTATCCGAAGAACAAGAAGCCATCTTTGATATGGCGCAGGCATTCGGCGCCGATCATATAGCCCCATTCGCGCGCGATTGGGAAAAGGCAGGCACCATTCCCAAGGAACTTTGGCCCAAAGTGGCGGAGCTTGGCCTTGGGGGTATTTATGTTTCAGAGGAAAACGGCGGTTCAGGCCTGACGCGGCTAGATGCCACGCTGGTTTTTGAAGCCCTCGCCATGGCCTGCCCAGCCGTTGGGTCATTCCTGTCGATCCACAACATGTGCGGCGGCATGATCGACAAATTCGGTTCGCCCGAGGCCAAGGCGCGCTGGTTGCCACCGCTGATCGCGATGGAAAAGATCTTTTCCTATTGCCTGACCGAACCCGGATCAGGATCGGACGCCGCGGCTTTGCGCACGCGTGCAGTGCGTTCGAATGAAGGTTACACAATCAACGGAACCAAGGCCTTTATCTCGGGCGGCGGGTATTCCGACGTCTACCTGAGCATGGTCCGCACCGGCGATGACGGCCCCAAGGGGATCTCGGCGGTTATGGTCGAGGATGGGGCAAAAGGGCTGTCTTTCGGAGGGCTGGAAGACAAGATGGGTTGGCGCGCCCAGCCGACGCGGTTGGTGCAGTTCGATGACTGTCAGATCCCGGCAGACAATCTGCTGGGCGAGGAAGGCAAGGGTTTCATCTATGCGATGGCCGGTCTTGACGGCGGGCGCCTGAACATCGCGGCCTCGGCGCTGGGTGGCGCGCAGGACGCGTTGAACCGCACACTGACATATATGGGCGAACGAAAGGCATTCGGCAAAACCATCGATCAGTTTCAGGCGCTGCAATTCCGGCTGGCCGAAATGGAGGTGAGACTACAATCGGCACGAACCTTCCTGCGGCAGGCCGCATGGAAACTGGACCAGAGGGCGCCCGATGCATCGAAATTCTGCGCCATGGCCAAGCTGATGGTCACGGATGCGGCCTTTGAGGTTGCCAATGGCTGCCTGCAGTTACATGGCGGCTATGGGTATCTGGCCGATTACGGCGTGGAAAAGATTGTGCGTGATCTGCGTGTGCATCAGATCCTTGAAGGCACCAACGAAATCATGCGCCTGATCATTGCCCGCCAACTTCTGGCCGAGCGCGGCTGATGGCGGATATCCTGATCCGCAAAGAGGACCGCGCCGGGCGTATCACCCTGAACCGTCCGCAGGCGCTGAACGCGCTGACCTATGCGATGTGCCTGGAAATCGATGCCGCCCTCAAGGGCTGGCGCAATGACAAGGACGTTGCGCTCGTCATCATTGATGCCGCCGGGGATCGCGCATTTTGCGCAGGCGGCGACATAGCCGAAATGTATGCGACAGGAATGGCGGGTAACTATGATTATGGCCGCTGCTTCTGGGCCGATGAATACCGCCTGAACGCCCGGATCGCCGAATATCCCCAGCCCGTGGTCAGTTTCTTGCACGGCTTTACCATGGGTGGCGGGGTCGGCGTGGGGTGCCACGGCAGCCACAGAATTGTGGGTGAAACCAGCCAGATCGCCATGCCGGAATGCGGCATCGGCCTGGTTCCGGATGTCGGTGGTTCGCTATTGCTGGCGCGGGCACCGGGCCATCTGGGGGAGTATCTGGGTGTCACAGGCGCAAGGATGGGGCCTGCAGATGCGATACTGGCCGGATTTGCGGATACTTTTGTACCCCAGTCAGATTGGCCTGACCTTTTGGCAGACCTCACGAAAAACGGCGACACATCCGCAATTTCCGGTGTTGCGACCACTCCGCCCGCAGGAACATTGGCAGCCCTCTGCCCGGCAATCGACCGGCATTTCGACGGCGAGACCATGGGTGACATTCTCAGATCGCTGCGCCACAACGATGATGCCTTCGCGGCTGAGACGCTGAGGAATGCGTCGCGCCCTGCACCCCTATCCACAGCTTGCACGGTCGAGATGATCCACAGGCTACGCGGCAGTGGTACCGATATGCGCAGTGCACTGGACCTTGAATACCGCTTCACCTACCGTTCCATGGAACATGCCGATTTTCTGGAAGGCATCCGTGCCGCGATCATCGATAAAGACCGCAAACCACGCTGGCGCCATGCCAGCGCCGAGGATGTGTCCGCAACCGAGGTGGCAAACATGCTGAAACCACTCGGCCCAAATTCCCTGACATTCGAGGAGACAGAGACATGAAGATCGGTTTTATCGGCCTCGGCAATATGGGCGCACCGATGGCGCGCAATCTGGTGGCGGCGGGTCATGAAGTCATGGGCCACGATATTCACGCCCCTATGCCAGACGGGGTAATCGGCGCCATCAGCGCAGCGGGGGCTGCCAAGGATGCCGATGTGGTCATCACCATGCTGCCCAATGGCGATATCCTGCGCGATGTCGCGGCCGAGCTGATCCCCGCCATGCGCCCAGGTGCGGTTCTTTGTGATTGTTCGACCGTCGATGTGGAAAGTGCCCGTTTCGTTGCGGATGAAGCGGCAAAGAAGGGTGTTCTGGCGCTGGATGCGCCAGTGTCCGGTGGTATCGGCGGGGCTGCTGCGGGCACGCTGACCTTTATGGCCGGTGGACCGGATGCAGCCTTTGCCATCGTCAAGCCGCTGTTTGACATCATGGGACAAAAGGCCGTGCATTGCGGTGGATCGGGTGCAGGGCAAGCGGCGAAGATCTGCAACAACATGATCTTGGGTGTCACCATGATTGCCACATGCGAAGCCTTCGCCTTGGCCGACAAGCTGGGGCTGGACCGGCAGAAAATGTTTGATGTGGTTTCCACCTCTTCCGGGCAGAGCTGGTCGATGAACACCTATTGCCCCGCGCCCGGCGTCGGCCCGACATCACCTGCCGACAACGGCTATAAGCCCGGCTTTGCCGCCGAATTGATGCTCAAAGACTTGCGGCTGTCACAACAAGCGGCCGAATCCGCCTCGGCGGATACTCCGATGGGGTCGCTGGCGACCCTGCTCTACGCCGCCTTCGTAGAGAGTGAAGGCGGCCGCGGCATGGATTTTTCTGCCATGTTACCCCGCTTTGAAAAACGCGGGCGCGATTGATCAAGACAGTTTGATCTGGATCAGTGCCAAGACCTGTTACACATGCAATGTTTCGCATGTGTGCTGCACTGTTCATGATCAAAGGATGTCCACCATGTTCAAAACTAATGTCGGCAATGTCGATCGCATCATTCGTGTTCTTGCGGGAATCGTCCTTCTGGGTGCCTTTTTCATCTTCCCGGGACATGGATATCGCTGGATCTATGCATTGCTGGGGGTGATCGCGCTTGCCACCGGGATCATGTCGACCTGCCCGCTTTATTCGATTCTGGGCATAAGCACCTGCCCGATGAAGAAAAGTTAGTAGGCCGGAACTGTAATCTGGTGAAATGGCCGCATCAGCGGACGCCAGCCGAATGCTGGTGGGCTGTCCGCTGAAGGCCTCTGTGCGCCGATAGGGCGGAGGATGTTTTCCATTCGGGCCAAACCGGTATAGTCTGCGATGGCTTTACTGGTATTTTGGGGGATCGCCCGAATGAGATGGGGCGCCTTTGTAGTGTTTTTGCCGATGGTAGCCGCGCCGGAATTCGCGGTCGCGCAGAATTGCCGGATTGATGTCGGGACAGGCAGATGTATTTTTGTTCCTGGGGTCGAGCAGCGCAAACCCGATTTTACCGTGGGCGACAAATTTCCGGTCTACGAGCATAACATGCTGATCAATATCGACCGCTACGGCCTGCCGCCGGTCGATGGTAACTGGCGCTATTATCGATCTGGAATCGATATCTACCGGGTCGATGCCCAGAATTTCACCGTGCTGGAAGTTATTCGTAATGCTGGATTACGTTAGTATCCTTCGGCCCTATTCCGCCGCGACCCGGCGCGACCTGAGCATAGAGGCCAGATAGCGCCCGGTATGGCTGCGCTCGATCTTGACCACGGCCTCCGGGGTACCGGTCGCGACGATTTCACCACCGCCATCACCGCCCTCGGGTCCGATATCAATGATGTGATCAGCGGTTTTTATGACATCGAGATTATGTTCGATGACAATGACCGAATTGCCCTGATCGACCAGTTCATGCAGCACTTCCAAAAGCTTCTTCACATCCTCGAAATGCAGGCCAGTGGTCGGTTCATCCAGGATATAGAGCGTGCGGCCTGTGGATCGGCGGCTCAGTTCTTTTGACAGCTTCACTCGCTGGGCTTCGCCGCCCGAAAGTGTCGTCGCCTGCTGGCCCACTTTTATATAGCCGAGGCCGACCTGCATCAGCGCGTCCATCTTTTCCCGGATCGCCGGGACCGCGCTGAAAAAGCTTTGCGCATCCTCCACCGTCATATCAAGAACATCGGCTATGCTTTTGCCCTTGAACTTAATTTCCAATGTTTCCCGGTTGTATCTGTGCCCCTTGCAAGTTTCACAGGTCACATAGACATCAGGCAAAAAGTGCATCTCGATCTTGATGACGCCATCGCCCTGGCAAGCCTCGCACCGGCCACCCTTGACGTTGAAGGAAAAGCGCCCCGGTTTATAACCACGCGTCTTCGCCTCGGGCAGGCCGGCAAACCAATCGCGTATCGGCGTGAAGGCCCCCGTGTAGGTGGCGGGATTTGACCGCGGTGTGCGACCGATGGGGCGCTGGTCAATGTCGATGACCTTGTCGAGATGTTCGAGGCCCTTGATGGTTTCACAGGGCGCCGGTGTTTGGCGTGCACCATTCAGACGCATGGAGGCGGTCTTGAACAATGTTTCAATCGTCAGGGTCGATTTGCCGCCACCCGACACGCCCGTCACGCAGATAAACTGCCCCAGCGGGAATTCGGCTGTCATGGTCTTGAGGTTGTTACCGGTCGCCCCGATCACCTTGACGGATTTGCCATTGCCCCTGCGGCGGGTGACCGGTACCGGCACTTCGCGAAGACCCGACAGATACTGACC
>JAOUMG010000170.1 GCA_029881635.1 Paracoccaceae bacterium
TCCGAGCACTGCTAAATACGTCCCTGCACCTTGTGCTACATGCCCTGGTTTGACTATGTCAAAGACGCACCTTTCAGGAGATCACCATGCCCATCCGCCTGCCCCAACCGGTTTTTGACGCCAACACGAATGCCGGAGAATTTGGCGATCTGCCGGAATGGGACCTGACCGATCTCTATGCTGCGCCGGATGCGGCCGAATTGACCCGCGACATGGCCTGGCTGGAAACGGCCTGTGCCGATTTTGCCCGAGACTTCGAAGGTAAACTGGCATCGCTTGACGCGGATGGAATGCAGGACTGTATACGCCGCTATGAGCGTATCGAAGGCATCGCCGGCCGCATCATGTCTTATGCGGGCCTGCGCTATTACCAGAATACGGTGGATGCGAACCGGGCGAAATTCATGTCCGACTGCCAGGACAAGATCACGACATTTACCACGCCTTTGGTATTTTTCAGCTTGGAATTCAACAGAATAGAAGACGATGCTTATCTGAAGGTCTTTGGCGCAAACACAGGTATCGCGCGTTACAAGCCGGTGTTTGACCGGATGCGGGCAATGCGCCCGTACCAGTTGTCAGATGAACTGGAAAAATTCCTGCATGATCAATCGACAGTCGGCGCCTCAGCCTGGAACAAACTTTTTGATGAAACCATGGCGGGTCTGGCATTTGTTGTTGAGGGCGAACCCGAACCGCTGAACCTTGAAGCAACGTTGAATCTGTTGTCTGAACCGGAGCGCGAAAAGCGCGAGGCAGGTGCCCGAGCACTGGCCAAGGTATTTGGCCAGAATGTCAAACTTTTTGCGCGTGTTCACAATACCTTGGCCAAAGAAAAGGAAATCGAGGATCGGTGGCGCAAGATGCCCAGCCCGCAGACGGGTCGGCATCTGTCGAACCATGTGGAACCCGAGGTTGTCGAAGCGCTGAGAAACGCGGTTGTCGCGGCCTATCCGAAACTGTCCCATCGCTACTATGCGCTGAAGGCCAAGTGGATGGGTCTGGACAAGCTGCAGATCTGGGACCGCAATGCCCCCCTGCCCATCGAAGTCAAGCGCGTCGTCGGTTGGGACGAAGCCCGCGAAACGGTGATGTCGGCCTATGCAGCCTTTGCCCCCGAAATGGCGGATCTGGCGGGGCCATTCTTTGACAAGGGCTGGATTGATGCGGGCGTCAAGCCGGGGAAAGCCCCCGGCGCATTTGCCCACCCAACGGTCACCGATGTGCATCCTTATGTGATGCTGAATTACCTTGGCAAACCGCGTGACGGGATGACCTTGGCGCATGAGCTGGGTCACGGCGTGCATCAGGTTCTGGCCGCCCCACAGGGGGAAATGCTGGCCTCTACCCCGCTTACGCTGGCAGAAACAGCAAGCGTTTTTGGCGAAATGCTGACATTTCGCAAGCTGTTGGCACAGGCCAAGGATGCAAACGAACGCAAGACTCTGCTGGCCGGCAAGGTCGAGGATATGATCAACACGGTCGTCCGGCAGATCGCTTTTTACGACTTTGAATGCAAACTGCATGCAGCCCGGCGAGAAGGCGAATTGACCCCTGAAGACATCAATGCGCTATGGATGAGCATTCAGGGTGAAAGCCTCGGCCCGGTGTTCGAATTCATGCCGGGATATGAAACCTTCTGGTCCTATATCCCGCATTTTGTGCATTCTCCCTTCTACGTCTACGCCTATGCCTTCGGCGACGGATTGGTGAATGCGCTTTATGCGGTCTATGAGGAAGGTCTGCCGGGTTTCGAAGAAAAATACTTCGAGATGCTGAAGGCTGGCGGTTCCAAGCATCACAAGGAGTTGCTGCAACCATTCGGGCTCGATGCGTCCGACCCGAAATTCTGGGACAAGGGCCTGTCGATGATCGCAGCTATGATCGATGAGCTGGAGGCAATGGAGGGCTGAGGTTAACGGCCCTTTAAGCCGGATGACACGCCAAACTGGGACACATCGTATCCAGTTTTGGCAATCCGGGTGATAAAATCGTCTGTCAGGGTCGGACTGTTGGCAGCCAAGCAGTTCAGGCGGAAATACCAGAACAGGAACCGCGTAAAGGGCCAATCGGTTTCGCTTGCAGTTTGCAGACCTTGCGCCAATTCATCCGCAGACCGCACGACGACGGCACAGTGATGAAAATCGGACTGCCCGCATAGAACGACTGGCACCTGGTGCAGCATGCTTTCGACGCCGACAGCGGAATTGATCGTCACCGTCACATCCGCAGATGCCAGAATGTCGTGAATATTCGCCTCGGTAACAATCAGCCGCCTGTCGCTGGCGGCCAGCCCAGCCAGCCATTCCCGCGTTGCAGCACTGTGGTCGCGAGGATGAATCTTTACGATCAAATGCCTGGGGTCATCCCGACACATAAGAGAATTGAGTATGTTTTCACGGTCAAGATAGCAGGTTTCCTCAACCTGCCGGTGCCCCTCGCTTTGCAAGAATACTGCAATGGAACCATTTGGAAAGGCTTCCTTTTCTTGCGGTTGATGCCCCCGCGAAATACGTCTGCCAATCAAACGTTTGCAAAGGCCTGCAACAAATGCTTGTGCCAAATCCGCAGGAACGCTCTGCGCATCAAAGATTTTCGCAGCGATGGACGATCCAGCACGAATTCCCCAAGGATCAAGGTTCCAGAACGGAAAAATATAGGCCACACCCGTGTTCAGAACGCGCGGGTGGCGAAAGTTTCCGTGATCAACGATATGAAACGCATTGCCAGCACGCACGCGTCTTTCGGTCAGGACGCGTTCATGCACGACAGTGTCGACGACTGCACCGCGCGCGTCCAAATCCTTGAGCAGATGCTGGTAATAGCCGGGCATCGGTCGCCTCCCATCAAGGAGTGATCCCGGCAAATGGAAAACAATGCTCGCGCGTTTCATGGGCGCATCATGCAAGTTCGGCAGGCAAGCACAATGCAGGTCAGGCTGGGTTTTCGCGGGTTTCGCGAACTTTCCTTCTGGCGCCCTGCCCGGCTAGAGCATCACGATGGATCAGCCCCGCCCCCAAGGCGTCCAGGGGAAAGGCTTTTCCTCGGTCACGACAGTCTGAAAATGCGCCGCTTTGCGCAGCCAATTGCCCAGTTCCGCGCCAAAACTGGACAAATGTTCATTCCGGTGCCCGGCAAAGAGCAACCACCCGAATTGCAGCAGTGCCGCAATCCCCAAAAGCGTTCCCGCAAAGCTCATCATGATGGCGAGGATCAGCATATTCAGGCCGCGCATCCAGACTGTCTTGTTACGGATGCCATCGCCATCTTTTGCCTTGGATCCAGCGCCCGGTTCTTCGAGAATTACCTCGGCTTCAGCGACCTCTTCGGGTTTAGAATTCTTCCGGGGATTTGACGGGTTTTTAGCCATTGAACATTTCCTTCAGTCGGTTGGACGCGTCAGACCGCGAGCAGATCGCCAAAATGCGCCGAAAGTTCGTGCACAGGTACATTCACCAGATGTTTCGGGAGATCGGCCATCAGCGCCTTGGCTGGGTCACCCCGCAGCTTTGCCCGCAATACGCCCAGCATTTTGGGCGGTGCTGCCAGAATCATACGGTCTGGGGACACTTGCGTCCATGTCTGATCCAGCGCCTGAAGAATATGGGCGGCGAAGCGAGTTCGGTGCTGCTGATCAAGTTCGGTATGAGGTTCGACCCCATGGCGCGCCGTTGTGCCAGCCACACTGGCAGATCTGACCGGCCTGTCAGCAAATTCGCGGCTGTCTTCGGGGAATTGCGATGCTGAAATTGCCGCAACCTCCCGCACTCCCTTGCCCACGCCCTCATTCAAGCAAAATCGCGCGGATGCATCATCAGCAATCAAGATCAGTGTGGATATGGCTTTCATTGTCTTTCCCCTAACCAAGGCAGGTTCAGACTATGTCCGGACTGAATAAGGGGCGCATTGATTTGGCGCAAAAAGGCATCTTCAGGAGGATGTTTTTTCAACCGCGAACACGGCGTCGATCATGGCCTGGGTGCCTTGCGCGTCTTCTAGGCTCCATGGATAGGCATCGCCATTCCTGACCTTTCGGCAGAACGCTTCCACCTGGATCTGGTATTGCCGGATCCCGGGAAAGCGTTCGATGTGATCAGCCTGGCCTTTACGGTAAAGGTGAACCTGCGCTTCACCGAAAAGACCGGCGTTGAACGGTGCTGTCAGGCGGATCAACCCGGTTTCACCTTGAAAAACCACCTCTTGCCGCGGGTAAAGCCGCATCGAGGTCATGGCGGAGAAGCTGAATTGCCCCTCTGGGCCCGTCATTTCACCGGCAACCTGTGCCCAGACATCCACGCCGTTTTCACGTTTGATCCTGACAGAAAGCTCCGTCGGCTCCGCGCCCGTCGCCCAGCGCAGCGACCCATAGGCATAGACACCGATGTCTGGAATTGACCCGCCACCGGTGTCTGGCCGGTTACGGATATTTTCCTTGTCGTTCCGGTTATCGTAGCTGAACGCGGCATCTGCATGAAGAATACGGCCAATGGCGCCTTCGGCGATCAATTGGCGCACGCGCTGCCATTGGGGATGATGAACGATCATATAGGCTTCCGTCGCGAACAGACCGGTTGCATCACGTGCGGCGATCAATGCGTCAATCTCGCCCGCTTTCATTGCAATGGGCTTTTCGGCCAGAACATGCTTGCCCGCCTTCAGGGCTTTTAACGTCCATTCAACATGAAGGTGATTGGGTAAAGGGATATAGACCGCATCAATCTGCGGATCCGACAACAAGGATGCGTATGAGGTGTGGACCTGCAATTGCGGACAAAATGCCTGAAAGGGTCGGGCTTTGGCCGCGTCGGATGTCGCCAGCGCCACAAATTGTGCGCCGTCCGCTTCATGAATTGCGCGCGCCATATGATTGAGCGCGAAGGCTGATGCGCCCAAAACACCCCATTTTACCGGTTTCATCATCTGCTCCAGTCAGGATTATTCCGACTGCATGCTAACGATTAATGGCGGAAATCTGAATGGCTCATTTGCGGAACGCGTCAGCGCCAAGTGGCAAGGCGGTCGCAAACCGCCTTGCCATCAATGCACCAATGATAGACTGCCGATCAGGCAGGGATAAGCATGCCTTTTTCCTTTGCCAGTTCGCGCATTTCGGCCTGCAATTTCTCGAAAGCCCGAACCTCGATCTGACGAATGCGTTCACGGCTGACATTGTATTGGGCGGAAAGATCCTCAAGCGTAAGTGGCTCATCGACCAGCCGACGCTTCATCAGGATATCTTTTTCGCGGTCATTCAGCGATGCCATCGCCCGATCCAGAAGTTCGCGGCGGGCGGAAAGCTCATCGGCCTCTTCATAGTCACTGGCCTGATCAGCATCCTCATCCTCAAGCCAATCCTGCCATTGTGCCGTGCCTTCGCCTTCTGACCCGACAGTCGCGTTGAGCGAGGCATCGCCCCCCGACAGACGCCGGTTCATGGCGATCACCTCATCTTCGGTGACGTTCAGATCCTTGGCGATCTGAGCAACGTTTTCGGGTCTGAG
>JAOUMG010000171.1 GCA_029881635.1 Paracoccaceae bacterium
GCGCGGTGCGGGGGCGGGCCAGGGGCCAACCGCATCTGCCGTCTGGTCCGACGTGATCGAAATCGCACGCGGCACCCGTCTGTCAACCTTCGGCCAACCTGCAGCGACTCTGGCCAAACCGGTTACGGCGAGGGCATCGGCCCCTGCCCCTTATTACCTGCGCATGGAATTGGCGGACAAACCCGGCGCCCTGGCCAAGGTCGCGACCTTGCTGGGTGATGCGGGGATCTCCATCGACCGGATGCGCCAGTACGGGCACATGGATGCCTCGGCCCCGGTCCTGATCGTTACCCACAAAACCACGCGCGATGCCATTGAACACGCCTTTACAAAACTCCCGGCTACGGGCGTGGTTATCGGTGAACCAGTTGCCATCCGAATTGAGGCTGACTGACCTCGCCCCTTGCCCTGCGGGGGGCCAACCGGCTAGATGCCTCATGAAAATATTCAATTTCCAACAGGATAGATAAATGGCCGACAAGCAGGAATTCCAGGACCGCATGCTCTCACTCGGGCTGGCCCGCGTTTCCGAAGCAGCAGCCCATGCGTCAGCCCGCCTGATCGGTCGTGGCGATGAAAAGGCGGCAGATCAGGCGGCAGTCAACGCCATGCGCGATCAGCTTAACATGCTGGACATAAAAGGTGTGGTCGTGATCGGCGAAGGCGAACGCGACGAAGCGCCCATGCTTTTCATCGGCGAAGAAGTCGGCACCGGCAACGGGCCAGCGGTCGATATCGCGCTCGACCCTCTCGAAGGAACAACCCTGACCGCCAAGGACATGCCCAACGCCCTGACGGTCATTGCCATGGCGCCACGCGGGACCCTGCTGCACGCGCCTGATGTCTATATGGACAAACTGGCCATCGGCCCCGGCTATGCCAAGGACGTTGTCAATCTCGACATGACCCCAGGCGAAAGGATCGAGGCGCTTGCCAAAGCGCGCGGCTGCAAACCGTCGGATATCACAACCTGTATTCTGGAACGCCCCCGCCATGAAGCGATGATTGCCGAGGTACGCGCCACCGGTGCGGCCATCCGCCTGATCACCGACGGGGATGTGGCCGGGGTCATTCACTGCGCCGAAGCCGACATTACCGGCATCGACATTTACATGGGTTCTGGCGGCGCACCCGAAGGCGTATTGGCCGCTTCCGCCCTGAAATGCATGGGCGGACAGATGTGGGGTCGGCTGCTCTTTCGCAATGATGACGAACGTGGGCGCGCCTCCAAGGCTGGTATTACCGATTTCAACCGCATCTATGCACGCGACGATATGGTCACAGCCGACGTGATCTTTGCCGCAACAGGCGTCACCAACGGGTCCATCGTGCAAGGGGTCAAGCGCGAGCCGGGTTATATCACCACTGAAACCATTCTGATGCGGTCCAAAACCGGGTCAGTCCGCCGGATGATCTATCGCAACCCCGCAAAATAACAGACGCGGTATGTTCGCCCTGCCGGGATGGGCGGGGCGACGTCGTCCCGAAGGCACCCGATTGCGCCTGCCCCTTGCACATGACAAAGTGTCAGGCAATGTCGCCCTCACCCGCCTTTCTGAATGTAGAACACTCGGCCACGGGCCGCCGATGGGTCGGCCCAACCGTCGAGGCTGACCGTTTGTCAGAGGCGATGGTGCAAGAAACCCGCCTGCCCATGGCTTTGGCGCGGGTGCTGGTGGCACGCGGCGTGGCCCCTGCCGAGGCGGCGCAGTTCCTGGAACCGCAACTGCGTGATCTCTTGCCCGATCCGCGAAGCCTGAAAGACATGAATGCGGCCGCTTCGCGGTTCTTGAAGGCGGTAAACAGCCGCGAACGCATCGCTGTTTTCGCGGATTACGATGTGGATGGCGGCGCGTCTGCGGCACTCTTGCTCACATGGCTGCGTGCGATGCAGGTAAAGGCAACACTCTATATCCCCGACCGAATTGACGAAGGGTACGGGCCGAACGTGCCGGCAATGCGCGATCTTTCTGCGGCCCATGATCTGATTATCTGCGTTGACTGCGGCACGCTCAGCCATGATCCGATCGCGGCGGCGCAAGGTGCCGATGTCATCGTCCTTGACCATCACCTTGGCGGCGAAACCTTGCCCCCCGCTCTCGCAGTGGTCAATCCAAACCGGCAGGATGAAACCGGCGATCTTGGCCATCTTTGTGCGGCATCTGTGGTTTTCCTGATGCTGGTCGAAGCCAACCGGCTCCTGCGTGATGCGGACATTACCGGCCCCGACCTTATGGCCATGCTTGATCTTGTCGCATTGGCTACCGTTGCCGACGTGGCGCCCCTTATCGGGCTCAACCGGGCATTTGTGCGCCAGGGGCTGAAGGTCATGGCCCGGCGCGAAAGGGTCGGGCTAACGACATTGGCCGACATTGCACGGATGGATCAGGCGCCGACCCCATATCACCTCGGGTTCCTGCTGGGCCCACGGATCAATGCCGGTGGCAGAATTGGCGCAGCCGACCTGGGCGCGAGGTTACTTGCAACCGATGACCCACGCGAAGCCCGGGTGCTGGCCGAAAGGCTGGATGATCTGAATACCGAACGGCGCGACATCGAGTTGCAGGTTCGCAACGCGGCAATGGCACAGGCTGAAATGCGCGGTCTGGACACGCCGCTGGTCTGGGCGGCTGGCGAAGGCTGGCACCCCGGCGTCGTCGGCATTGTAGCGGCGCGGTTGAAAGAGGCCACGAACCGTCCCGCGGTCGTCATCGGCCTTGACGGTGATGAGGGCAAAGGTTCCGGTCGTTCGGTTTCGGGCATTGATCTCGGCGCCAGCATTCAGCGTCTGGCTGCCGAAGGGCTGCTGATCAAGGGGGGCGGCCATAAGATGGCGGCGGGCCTGACAGTCGCGCGCGACCGGCTGGAGGAGGCCATGACCCGCCTCTCCGAACTTCTTGCCCGGCAGGGCGCCGGGGCCATGGGGCCACGCGATCTTCGCCTTGATGGCCTGCTCATGCCCGGTGCGGTGACGACAACGCTGATCGAAGACATCGAAAGATCCGGCCCCTTCGGGCAAGGGGCCCCTGCCCCGCGGTTCGCCTTTGCCTCCGTGACCATCACGTTCCTGCGCCGTATCGGGGAAAGCCATCTGCGCTTTGGATTCTCGGACGGCACCGGCAATCCCGTCGAAGCGATCGCCTTCGGCGCTTTCGACGGCCCTCTCGGCCCGCTGATTGAGACACATGGCCGCCTGCCGCTCCATCTGGCCGGGCGTCTGGAAATCAACCATTGGGGTGGCAGATCCAAACCGCAGCTACGCCTCGAAGATGCCGCGCGCGTCTGAGGTAGGGGATATTTTCAGGAGGGACGTCACGCCTGCCCCGGGTCGGGCAGAATGTGGTTTTTCACGGCGCCGACCCTTCGCAAAATGCTTTCAGTTTCAGTGCCAAAAAACCAAAAAAGCCTCTTGCCAGAGCCTGCCCGCTAGCCTAAACACCGCCCCACGCCAATGTGGCCCGTTCGTCTATCGGTTAGGACACCAGGTTTTCAACCTGGGAAGAGGGGTTCGACTCCCCTACGGGCTGCCAATTTTCTCCGTAAGTAATTGATATTGCGGAATAACTACAATGCATATCCCCCACATTGCCCCCCACCTTGTACTGGAACTGGTCGGAAATTCTCGGACTTCATTTTAGTTTCTGAATTGCACGCGTGAAAAAATCGCTACCCGCGCCGGTTCCGATTACGAGCCTGCAGCGATTTGACCCACCCCTCCCCTGCTGCTTCAATATCCAGCCGTTTAACCGCGCGTTTACGCCCGTCAGCCCCGGAGACCATCGTCCAGATGGACCGAGGGCCAATCATCCACTAACATTCAAACTGGACCACTCAAGTGGGGCTGATCGGGGGCTTGTTGCTATTTCGGAGACTGGATAATCGCGTTCCCAAGCGATGCGGCTACTCTTCCACGATCATTCCTATGACTATAAGCACTTGATAGTCTTGCTTGCTGCAGCCATCCACGAAAGGCATTTGCCTATCCAGACTCATCGGGAATACATTTGCTGGCGTCTTGTCGGGTGAGCACGATTGACTGTCGTTAATTGCGGAATATCGGGCAGCACGGCAACGGAGATGGGTTACGTCGTAGATCGTTGTGCCGTTGGAAAGTTTCCAAGCCTGCCTGCCCGTGGCGTCGGCCTCCCCCACTGTCAGCACAGATGTCACTTCACGGTTCCCGGTGACAACATATTGGCCGGGCGGCACCGGAAAACTGGGGGCTTCCATAATCAGGCCATTTTCTTCCAGCCACCAAGCTTTGCTGTCAAATTGCCACCCCGCGGGTGCCAGGCCAGCACGCGCTTTCAGCTTTTCGAAATTTCGAAGCCGGACGCCGCGCGGACCCGGATCAATGGCCCATAAACCCCATAAATGTGCATCGTCGCCAGATGTTGATCCCGGCTCGCCCAATGCGGCGATGTATTGGGTTTCAATGCGGGTAAACTTTGCCTCAGCCAACCCAGGGCCAGTCGCCACTATCACGATAGCAGCCACAGCCATCAGAAGTTTGGAGAGGGAGCGAAGTCCAAAACCGTCAATCACTTTGATCACGTTCGTTCCCATCTTAAAATTGCATGAATGCTTCTATCTGCCCCAAAAAATTAGTTCAACTGGACCATAAAGCAATAATAATCACTACGTTGTACTGAGGTGGGTGGCGCCAACCTCATCGCACTGTCGCAGCAGAACGCGCAGCTGCATTCGGACCGCATCGATCCGAAGCATTTTCAGAGGAATCAACTTTGGCTATGCACGCATTCGGCTGACCCGGTTTCGGCGGATCTCAGCAGCAAACATCGGACCGAACCGGTCCCACCAGTACCGCACCGTTTCGCGGCTGATGTCGATGCCGCGCTCGTGGAGCAAATCTTCCACATTTCCAAGCAACAGTAGAAATCGAACGTAAAGCATCGCCAAAGGCAGAATGCCAGCCGGATTATGGAATCCGCCGGCGACACGCTCCGCCATTTGTGCGCATTGCGGCTGATATTGAATAACAATTCGGCGCTGCCTAGTCTTTGGCCCGGAGTACGCAATCGAATTTGGAGAACAACATGAAATACTTCGCATTTGTCTTGGCTTCTTTGATGATCCTTTCGCCAGCTGGGCAATCCGAAGCATGGGCAAAATCCAAGATTAGCGCCTGCCCACCTGGATTGGCCAAGAAAAACCCATCCTGCGTGCCGCCGGGCCAAGCCCAAAAGAGCTACCGACTTGGCGATAGATACTATGACGATGATTACCTGAGCGACCGTGATCGGCGCCGCTACAAATTGGCCAGGCTGCCCCGTGGAGAGAGTTACTACCGGGTGGGTGACAGTTTTATCCGCGTCGACAATGAAACTCGCGAAGTGCTGGAGCTATTCGAGGCTTTGGGTAGAGTGTTGAACTAGGCGCGGCTGGTTAATGGTAACGAATTTTCGGAGATGCGTGCGGTCTTAGTGGAACTGTACGCCCCTCGATAGTCGGAACGGCTTGTC
>JAOUMG010000172.1 GCA_029881635.1 Paracoccaceae bacterium
CTGGCTGGCGCTGCGCGGCGCAGACGGGATTGCCCGCCGTTTCGGGACAACCTGCCTGCCTGACAGTCTGCCGCGTGGTACATTGACGGTTGAACTGGACCTGTCGCAGTTTGCCCATAAAGCCGCGCCGGTCTTGCGACTGAGATCTGGGGCAGAGCCCACCAAGATATTCACAATGGAACGGATGGCAGATGGGCGGATGCACCTGCTAAGATCTGATGGCCAGCATGTCAGCAATCTGTCGATAGGGCTGGGGCGCGAACCCGTGTCGGGATGGCTAAGGCTGACCTATCACTGGGATACGAACTGCCAGCGCAGTCTTCTGACATCGGAAAACCTGACAGCAGGTACGATCAGGCAACAGGAAATTCCTGACGCCATGCCGCTTTGTCTGGAGGACGTCCGTAGTCTGTTCGTCTCGGAAAGGGGCTGTCAGCGGCATCCTGCTGTCGGATGGTTCGCGTTGGGGGACCATCTGCAGCCTGTCGGGCCAACACCTGGGCTGGCTGGATCGACGATGATCGGCACGCCGGATGGGCCGCGCCCGCTGAATACTCTCCGCGCTGGGGATATGGTTTTGACGGCTGACAATGGTCCGCAGCCGGTGATCTGGCGCGGCGGTGTCTCTGTCCCGTCAATGGGCGCGTTTCGAATGATCCGCCTGCTGGCCCCCTATTTTGGATCAAGCAGCGATCTATTGGTTCAACCGAGCCAGCGCATCGCCATTTCCGGCGCAGAAGTCGAGTATCTCTTTGGCGAGGACGAGGTGCTTGTCGACGCACGCCATCTTGTCAACGGGCAGACAGCCATATGGGATGAGGAAAATACGCTTGTAAACTGTCACGGCCTGCTTCTGGCAACGCATGAGCTTGTTCAGGCTGATGGCTGCTGGGTGGACAGCCTGTTCATCGGGCGGATTGCCAAGAATCCGGATCTGGCCCGCACTACCGCGCCGGGATCGGTGGTTTCGGCGCGCGACCTGCCGATCCACACGGCACCAGTACGCCGCGAATTGCTGGAGTTTGAGGCGCAAACCCTGGTGCTTGCCCATGCACGCAGCCGGGCACCCTTTGCGGCCTGAAAAAGCGAACCGGGAATATCTGAAGCAATCTTTCAGGTTTCAAGATACCCACAGATCTTGCCTGCCCCCGCACCCGCCTACCCGGCAGAAACAGGCGATCTCGGCACTTCTTTAGAGGTCGAAAGTTGAAAACACAGGCGCGTGGTCTGACGGTTTTTCCCAGCCACGTACCGCGCGCAGAATGCGGCCACCATGCGCTGCGGCCGAAATATCTGGGGTTGCCCAAATATGGTCCAGTCTGCGGCCTTTGTCCGCCGCATCCCAGTCTGCCGCCCGGTAGGACCACCAACTATAAAGCAGGCCCTCGGGGATGAACTGACGGGTGACATCCACCCATTTTCCGGCGTCTTGTGCCTCGGCCAGATGTTCAACTTCGATCGGGGTGTGGCTGACGATCTTCAAAAGCTGTTTGTGGCTCCAGACATCGTCTTCGCGGGGCGCGATGTTGAGGTCGCCCACTAGGATCGACCGACTGGGCTTTTCTGCGCTGAACCAATCGCGCATTTCCGTCAGGAAATCGAGCTTTTGGCCAAATTTCACGTTTTCATCCCGGTCGGGAATATCACCGCCTGCGGGCACATAACAATTGTGGATAGTTACGCCATTTTCCAGCCGGGCCGCCACGTGACGGGCATGGCCAAGTTGCACGAAATCACGGTCACCCGCATCAGTGATGGGTAACTTCGATAGGATAGCGACGCCGTTATATCCCTTCTGGCCGCGTGCGACCATGTGGTGATACCCGAGCGCTGCGAACCCCTCTGTCGGGATCTTGTCGACGGGGCTTTTGCATTCCTGCAGGCAGAGGATATCCGGTGCCTCTTCCGTCAGAAGTTTCAAGACCAACCCTTCGCGCAGACGCACCGAATTGATGTTCCAGGTGGCGATGGTGAAGGGCATTGGAGATCCTCAGAGATTTGTTGCCGCCCGACCTTACCGGGCAGATCCCATATCCGCAATGTCGGCTACCTCAGGATTTCGTCGCTGAGAAAATAGTCGGTATCACCCGGCTGGTACCGCTGATTCAGGCATTTGGCTGCGCCGCAATTGCCCGCGCCCCATCCCATTGACCCACCGATGCAGGATACTTCGCCATAGTTGAACCAGATGTCGGAAAATGGGCTACCCTGTCGATAAACCTCCTCAAATGCGCTATCCGGCACATCGGCGCCGGTTCCGCCGTAACTGGCGCATTCTGCGGCAACACGGGCGCGAACCGATTGTTTGAGTCGTGACAGCATTGCCGCCGCCGGTGTTACGTTCGGTGTACTCGATGCGTTGCCTTGCGTCACGGTGCAACGCGCCAAAGCTTGATCCAGCACCGCCCCGCCACCAGAAACCGTGAAGTCGAGGGCATCCCCGGTCGGTGAATAGACGATCAGCTCGCTACCGGACTTCATCCCGAGCAGGAAACCGGGCCCAAGATTGGCCACTGCATATCCCTTCCAGCCAAACCAATTCAGCTGAAATTGTCGCCCGTCAATTGAGGTGGACAGGGTCCGTCTGCCATCGGGAAAACGGTAACCTTCTACCTCAACCGCCATGATCGGCTGACCGTCGCCACCACAAGCGAGTGCGAGGCTAGCAAAACCTTCAAATCCCCCCGTGACAGCAGTGGGTGCCGTCCATAGTTCTGTCTGCCCGATTAGCGACCAATGCGAATAGGTCGTGGCGGGCGCGGAAGGCACCCTACCGCAGGTATGGTTCAGCGCGGCAATCGCCGGATCGCCAGCGCCACCACTGACCGAGATCAAGCCCCGCGCGTCGCTGCGGTCGGGCTGGCGCGATGCCATGACACGCAGCGGCGTTCCGTCTGACAGGGCGGATAGGAGAGCATCCTGCTGCACCCAACGCTGGACCGTTGGCTTATCTGGCCACCTGACGCTGAAGGTACCGGGCTGGTTGCCGCCGGGTTGAGTCCATTGCAACAGATAATCCAAACCGCCGACTCTTAGAAACAGGTCATCGACACGGCTGTCGAACAACCCTGACTGTTCGATTGATATTGCAACAATCAACCCCTGATATTGCTGCGAACAAGCGAGCGAAACATAATCGGTACGGCCTGTGGAAGCATATGCAAACACCTGCCCCGGCTGAGTTGGGTCGGGGTCGTAGCGCCACGACAGGCTTGCCTGCCCGACTGCCGTAGATGTGGCGAAGGAAAGGGTGCAAAGCACGCCAAACAATAAGCGTATCATGATGTGATCTTTAGTTTTTCGGGTTCAGGGTTCACATGAGACCACGCTTGCGAAGGGTGGCCTCAACTTCAGCAGGGTCGGTAGGAAACTTTCTCTGATGAGGAAAATCACCCGCGGCGATATAGGCCGTTTCTGCATCCGTTGTTATGCGGCCCAACACGCTGTTTCGGTGAGGATGACGACCGAACCTTTCAACGACGCTGCGCACCAGCATCGTCTGATCGATGGCCAAGAGATACATGATCCGCAAATGCTCTGGTGCGTCGAGTGCCAGGGATCTGGTACGTTCAACACACAGATCCATGCGATGCAGATGATCCGGGCCTTCGCAATGTGATACCGCAATCAGGCAGAACTGTTTTTCCCACGGCGCCTTCAACGCGTCGTAGTGGCCATTGTCCATGGCTTCCAGAACCAGCCGGGTTGTTTTTATGTCCTGTCCGAACGCCTGGGGCTCATCGCGCCAATAGGATCTGGGAAACTGATCCAGCGCAATGACCAGTGCCAGCCTTCCCCTCGGGGTTGCCGCCCAGTGATCCAATTGGCCGCGTGCGGCAGCTTCGGTTACTTCGGCGAAGCGTTTCTGAATATCGGTATCTGCGCCGCCAGACATGCGCCAGGTCCAGAAGGCGCGGTGACTTTCGATTGTTGTCCAGTGTCCATCATCCGGAAACCAGAAATCCAGCACCGCCTCTGGCGCCAATTCGCGCATTTTCTATCCCTCCCCGGGAGTTTTTCCCCAAACTATATGTTTGCCTTCGTTAGGAAAGAAAAAAAGGCCGGGCACAAGGCCCGGCCAGTCCAACAGGGAGGATGCCGCATCATAACCCCGATGCGACCAGGGGAACTCATGCCACCAGTCTATAGCCCCCAGATTCGGTCACAAGAAGGCGGGCATTGGACGGATCTGGTTCTATTTTCTGGCGAAGACGATAAATATGCGTCTCCAAAGTGTGCGTTGTCACGCCTGCATTGTATCCCCAAACCTCGTGCAGCAGCACATCGCGGGCTACAACACCCTCGGTCGCGCGGTATAAGTATTTGAGAATGTTTGTTTCTTTCTCTGTCAGGCGAATCTTGCGATCACGTTCGTCGATCAACATCTTCATCGCAGGCTTGAAAGTATAGGGCCCGAGTTGAAATATGGCGTCTTCGGATTGTTCATGGGTTCGCAACTGTGCCCTGATTCGCGCCAATAGAACCGGAAACTTGAACGGTTTGGTGACATAGTCGTTGGCTCCGGCGTCCAGACCAAGGATCGTGTCGGCATCGCTGTCATTCCCGGTCAACATAAGGATCGGGCATTTTACGCCCTGTTTGCGCATCTTTTTACACAACTCACGGCCATCGGTGTCGGGCAGGCCCACGTCCAGAATGACCAGGTCGAAAAGACCGGCCTTTACCTGCTCAATGCCCTCATGTCCGTCGCCGGCTTCAAGCACTTCGAAATCTTCGGTCGAGATCAACTGTTCGGCTAGCGCTTCGCGCAGATCCTCATCGTCATCGACCAGCAGTATCTTTTTCAGGTTGGCCATTCATGTACCCTCCGCTACTTCCTGTTTCACATGCGCCTGTCATGTGGTTTCGACAAGATATGCAACGAAGTTCTCACGCGGTCGTGTCGCCTGCCGAGGATATGTTTCAATTTGTGTCGCACCAGACTATCTAATGGATGAAATTCTACCGCGGATGCCTGATGCCCCTTGGTCCCAGCCTCGTTGAACGCCTGAACCGTGCCCGTGCCGATCTGCGGATGGGTGTGCCGGTCGTGCTGACTTCTAAAAAAACCGGAGTTCTGGCCATATCCGCCGAAGCACTGGACAGCGACCGGTTTGCCAGTATGCGTGGAATGGGGCCGGTAACATTGGCCATCACTGACCGACGGGCTGAAACGCTGAAGGCGCGGGCCTATGACGGCGATGTTGCACGCATTCAGGTGCCGGATGACGCGTCGCTTGAATGGGTCCTGGCCGTTGCAGACCCGGCTGACGATCTGCAAGCACCAATGAAGGGCCCCTTCCGTAGTGACCGCGACGGTGACGCAACACTGCACCGGGCCGCTATCATTCTGGCAAAAACGTCGCGTCTCCTGCCTGCTGCTCTGATTGTCAGCCTTGCAAACCCGGCAGAGTTCGCCGCTTCCGAGGGCCTGACCCTGATAGATTGGGATAAGGCGGGGCCTGAAGTTGCCCGG
>JAOUMG010000173.1 GCA_029881635.1 Paracoccaceae bacterium
CCTTGGCTTGACCGGATCATGGCCGGGGCGATCCCTAAACCGGGGCGCCTGTCGCTGACACCCATGCTCAGCCACAAGGGCAAGATTATCGGCGATTTCACCGTTACCTGCCTGTCGGAAACCGAATTCCGCATCACCGGCAGCTACGGCGCACAGGACCAGCATCTGCGCTGGTTCGAACAGAACCTTGAAGAGGGTGTGAGCGTCGAGAACATTTCCGATCGCGTGACGGGCTTTCAGATCGCAGGGCCAAAAGCGCGCGATCTTCTGGCAAAGGTCACCCGCGCGGATGTATCGGCGGAGGCCTTCAAATTCATGGATGCGCGGCGCATGACCGTCGGTATGTCTGATTGTCTGGTCCAGCGTGTCAGCTACACAGGCGATCTCGGGTTTGAAATCTTTACCGATTTCATGTCTGAACGCAGCCTTTGGCATACCTTATGGATTGCTGGCCAGGATCTTGGCCTGCGCCCCTTCGGCATGCGGGCGATGATGTCACTGCGGCTTGACCGTTTCTTCGGGTCCTGGGCGCGGGAATTTTCACCGGACTATTTCCCCGGCGAAACCGGCATCGACCGCTTCATCCGTTGGAACAAGGACGCGGACTGGATCGGCAAGGCCCCTGCCCTGAAGGAAAAGGCCGAAGGGCCAAAGCGGCGGCTTTGTCATTTCATCGTCGACGCAGACGATGCTGACGTTGTTGCCTATGAACCTATCTGGCTGGACGACAACGTTGTCGGCTTCTGTACTTCGGGCGGCTATTCCCATTGGACTGGCAAATCGGTCGCTATGGGCTTTTTGCCGACGGACAGAATAAAAGATGGGCTTGCGGTGGAAATCGAAATCCTTGGGCAAAGGCGCAAGGCCAAGCTGACGACCGAGGTCTTGTGGGACCCTGCTGCCACACGCATGCGGACATGACCGAACCAGCCGCTTGATAGACGCGCCGAATTGGCGCAGATTAAACGTCGGGGGAAGACAACAGCAGGTCCTAAGCTATGGCCAAAGTTGATATCCTCATCCCCGCTGCTGGTTATTCCCGGCGCATGGGGGGTGTCGACAAGCTTCTTGAACGGATCGGCGGCGAGGAACAGTTGCGCCGCGTGGCTTCAATGGCTGCGTCAGTGGCGTTCGAACACGGCGCGCATGTCTTTGTCACCATCCCTTCGACCGGGCCGTTTACACCTGCACGCAAGCAGGCTCTGTTGGGGTTACGGGTGAACATCATTTCAATTCCCGACGCCCATGAAGGTATGGCCGGTAGTTTGCGCGCGGGCGCCATGGCCGCGCGCGATGCCGAAGGCCTGATGGTTCTTCCTGCGGATATGCCGGAGATAACGGCCAACGACATCGACTATATCATCGAGAAATTTGGTGAAGATACGCATTACGCAATAAGGGCAACAACGGCTGGCGGCGCTGTCGGACATCCGGTGGTCTTTCCGCGCCGATTATTGAGCGAAATGGCTGTGCTTTCCGGTGATCAGGGTGGACGCAAGATCCTGCAAGGTGAAGAGGTACGCAATTGCCCGATCAAGGGTCAGCGCGCCACGACAGACCTTGATACACCCGAAGACTGGGCAGCCTGGCGGAACCGGACAGGAAATTAGCGAATTCAGGCAGCCAATGCCAGCTGATTGCTCTGTCTGCCGACGCAAAGCCGGGCAGGCTCATAGGCATCGATGCCGTCGGCAAAGGCAAGCTCTGGAAAAATTGTCAGGATTTCATGCCTTTGGGCACGGCTCATATGATCCAGCACGGATGCCTCTGGCAGAAAGCTTTCTGTCCAGCAGCCATCGGCACGGATAATCTCATGTTCTTCGAACATCAGGTGAAAATAGGTCACGCTATCTTGCTTTGTCTGGCAGATGCCGGGAAACCCGGTCAGGTCAATCGCGGCTGCCAGTATTTCAGTTTCATTGCCGAACCCCAATGCCTGCGATCCGGTCAGCAGCATCCTGTGATGCGGGCTGACCTTCATGTCACATGACGGGGCATCCGGACCAAGGGCGCCTTTGGCGATGACGATGGGTTGCAGTTCGGCGTAACGGTCAAGTTCTTCTGAATCGAAATGCCGTGAACCAATCCACAAGATCGGCCGATAACCGTTATCTCGTGTCAATACCCGATCGCCGGCGCGCAGTTCTTCTATCAGAACTGGTCCCTGTTCGGTTGCGACAAGTGTGCCGGATGTAAAACACGGTGTACGTGGAGCGTGGTCGGTGACCTTTAGCGTCATGTCTGAACACTCAGACGCGGGAGGCTGTCTTTCGATACCCGAGTTACCAATCATTCGTTCCGTCATTTCCAACATAAAAACAGCTCTCACACACAAAGCAGCTGCACATTCAGCAACTGTGAGACTTTTCTAGTTTTGGAATTTGGCCCTATTGCGGCCAAGGCAGGGCATTCAGGCCACGAATGTAAAGAGTTAGGCGCATTTCCGCTGCTTAAGGTAGAGCGCACAAGCGATCCAACGCCCAAACCGGGAAATCTGGGCAATACCCATCTTATTTCTGAAAGAAGAACTCCATCTCGAATCAGTGATTCAAGTCATGATCCGCGATCAGCAATTCAGTGCCGCAATATCATCTTTTTTGATGAAGTCCCGGGCTGCGGATATAGTTGGCAAGCCGCCCTCCAGAACCTCCGGGTGTACCTCGCCTACCAAAGCCAGTTCATCGGCGCTCATTGCTGACAACGCAGACTTCTCGGGCAGGAAGCTTTCAGTCCAGCAGCCATCCGCCATCAGCACCTCGTGGCGGGCAAACAGAAGCTGGATGTAGGTTACGGACTGACAACGCAATACGTCGATACCCGGGCGATTGATCAGATCGCGGGCAGCCACCAATGCTTCGACATTCCCACCACTGCCTTCGGAACGGCCAGTCACCAGCATATGGTGGTTGGGCGAAACGATCAGGTCACGTTCCGGCACACCCTCGCCAAATGCGCCTGCGCGGATGCAAATGGGCCGCAGTAGCGGATTCATTCCCAATTCGCGCCAGCCAAAGGTTCTTTGGCCCACCCAGGCAATCTCGCAGGACCCGTGGTCGCGGGTGATGACGTCATCACCCGCTTTCAGGTCGACGATCTGCCGGGGTCCGGTTTTAGTGGCAATGGCGGCCGTGGGGGTGAAACAAGGCACGGAAGACGTCACCAAGGACATGTCCATCGCATTGACCACGCGCCCTGCGTCATCCAGGCTCTCAATCCTACCGGTCGCGGCCTCTTCGTCCCAATAGACCAGTTTCAGACGCTCTAGGCAGGCAGAACCATGATTGCCAGTGCCTTGCACCTCCAACCGTGGCACCCCTTGTCCCAATGCAAACATTCACTGATCCTCGCTAGATCGTTGTTTCTTAGTTCCGAAACCTTAAAAGTTTGGCTTCGCGCCGCTTGAGTGTCTTTCGCGCAGCCTGATATTTCTGGCGGCCCTCACCAGTCTGCAGTTCCGGGAACAGTTCGTAGATTTCGCCGCGCTGCGCATTGCCAAGGCCATTCAGCGAATAGTCGCCGGGCTGGAAGCTTTCAGTCCAAAGCCCGTTGGCCAACACCACTTCGTGGCGGTCGCACATAAAGTGAATATAGGTGGTCCCCAGCGATTCAACTTCGCGGATGGTGTGGTTGTCGACCAGATGCTTGGCCGACACCAGAACCTCATGTTCCTCGAAGTAAAGCGCTGTCCGCTCGTTTGCGACCAGCAAGCGGTGGTTGGGGCTGACCATCATGTCGCGCTCGGGCAGATCATCCCCAAGGCTGCCCTTGGTAATCAGGATCGGCTTCAGGTGCGAGTTTCCCACCAACTGACCATAGCTGAGCTTGTTTGCCCCAACCCAGCGTATCTCTTGAATACCATTGTCTCGGGTGATGATCTTGTCACCGGCAACAAGCTCTTCGACGGCGCGTTCGCCCTTGGGCGTCGCGATTACTATTCCAGGTGTAAAACAGGGCACAACATTCTCGATATTTTGAAAGGTTAAAGTTCCAACGATATTTCCGTACTGATCCAGAAATTCGACGATTCCGTTTTCGGGGTTAGTGGGGTCGTAGATTATGTTGGTGGCCGCAGCCCCCCAATCGCTGAGATCAAGGGTGTCAAAATCAATGCCACCCTCGCCGCCATCGATGAACGAGCCTGCCGATGTTGCTGTGAACACATCGCGGTCATCACCGCCCAGCAATGTATCTGCGCCACCTGATCCGGTCAGCGTGTCATCGCCTGCGCCGCCATCCAGATAATCTTCATCAGGATCGGCCCTGCCGCCGGCATCGAGCAAATCGTTTCCGTCGCCACCAAAAAGCGCGTCAGGCCCAAAGCCGCCAAGAAGCGTATCGTCGCCCGCACCGCCATCAATGGTATCGCCATTGTAGCCACCGAAGAGAAGGTCATCGCCTTCTTCGCCAAAAATGTTGTCTCTGCCACGCCCACCCACAACAGTGTCGTTGCCGTCCCCGGCCAGCACGTAATCATCATTCGGCCCGGCACCGGGCAAGATGGCGTCACGATGATCGATCCGGTCGCCCTCCGGGTCTCCGGTGTAGTCCAGATCGATCAGGTCATCTCCGTCCGTACCTTCGACGATCCCGTCCAGATCTGGTGTGTCGACACTGTTTGAGATGGAGAAATGCGAAACCGACCCTTGAAAGAATTCCGTCAAATGGTTCTCCTGACCATCATCGGCCTTTTCCGCACTTGCGCCGATAACCCATGGTTCGTTGTCATCAGGCCCCATATCCATCGTCAGGGCGGCGCTAATCGGTTCGGAATAGGTCGCCCCCGAGGCCGAATTCGTCGCGATGAATGCGCCGCCCTTGCCCGAGGCGTCCCAGGAATAGATGACGTTGATCATGTCATCGCTACCGGCAAAGCCTGCGGGTGTGCTGAAACTATGATGGGTTGTAGCTGTGTTGTGGCAAACCGTGACACTGCCCGCCGCGGTAACGCCCAGACTGAACTGGCCGCTATTATCCTGACCAGCACTGTCACGCGACAGAATGGTATCGGTTCCGTCGCCCGTATGGGCCGACTGGATGAAATCGATCGCAATCGTTCCCTGAGGCAGCTGAAAATCCGGGGAAGCCGCAATCACCGCATGATCGTTGACGCCGTCAAGCAGCAGGCAGCCCCCGCTTTGAACCGCTCCATTCAGCAATACACCGTTTTGGGAACCGTCGCTGACAGCCTCATCCGCCAAGGCGTTACCATCGCCTGAAAATTCGTACTGCGCAAAAACCGCCATCAATCATTCCCCACGGAACCCGGCAACCTGCCGGTTGTTCCCAACACCCACACCCATCGTCCGGCAACCTGATACGACGGCAAATCACCAACTGGCGCAGAAGCCACCGCTTCCGAACCCAGCGCATGTCGGCCCTGCCGAACGCGCATTCATATCAATCTGACTGTTCTGATCCTTTGCCGATCCGTCGGTCCCACCCGAGGATGGCAATGGTTCCTACCCCAGCCACCAG
>JAOUMG010000174.1 GCA_029881635.1 Paracoccaceae bacterium
CATATGTCGCCAGTAATGACTGGACTGGCGGTTACGTCGGCGCCCAGATCGGCTATGGCGACTTTTCCGCCGGCGCCGTCGATGGTGACGGTGCGATATACGGGCTGCGTGCCGGGTATGACTGGGATTTCGGCCAGTGGGTTGCTGGTGTGGGTGTTGACTGGGACAAGGCCGATATCGATCTGGGCGCAGGTCCGGATGCGATTGACAGCGTGGCCCGCCTGAAATTGCGCGCAGGCTACGATCTGGGTCAGACGCTGATCTATGCCACCGCTGGCGGTGCGCGTGCAAAAGCTGATATCGGCGGCATCAGCCGTTCTGACAATGGCTATTTTGGCGGTATCGGCGTTGAATATGCCCTGACCGACCAATGGTCTGTTGGCGGCGAAATCCTCGAACACCGTTTCGACAATTTCGACAATCTTGGTGTTGATGTTGATGCAACAACCGCATCGCTCAACGTGAACTTCCGGTTCTGAACCACCGGCGGGCAGGGGCGCAACCGCGCCCCGCCCAACTCTACCAACGCCCGCTGGCGCCGCCGCCCGACGACCGTCCTCCTCCGAACGCTCCCCGTGACGACCCGCTGCGTGACCCCCGCGAAACGCGGTATTCTCGTTCGTCATGATAATCACAGTTGCGGCATTCGGTGATGGAAATACCTGTGCCGTCGGTTGAGGTCGCTTTGGGCGGCTGTCTATGGCGGTGCAACCCGCGGCGCCCACATTGAGGACAGTTGCGGAACCTCAGCCAGATATCGTCAATCCGCCTGCGAAAGGCGATGAACCCGATTGCGGCGGCAAATGCCACAAACATCAACCTGCCGCTGGAAATCTTCCTGCCGGTGTCTTGCAACGCTTCTGGCTGCAGGTTTTCTGCATGGCGTCTTGCAATGCGTGTGATGGTTTCCAGCGTGCCCTTCTCGATACCTGCCGAATAATCGCCCTCGATGAAGGCGGGCTTGAAATAGCGGTTGACCAGATCCTGCGCCAAAGGGTCGAAACCCTGATTATAGCCCGACCCCAGTTCCAGGCGCATTTCCCGGTCATCTGTCAGCACCAGCGCCAGAATCCCATCATTGCGGTCCGCATCGCCGATACCCCAACCGTTGAACAACCGCGTGGCAAAGTCTTCGACTGAAGAGGAGGCATCAAATTCCGCCCGGCTCGCCAGTGTCAGAACTGTCATTTCTATTCCGGTTTCGGCCTTCAGCCGTTCCAGTTCCCCTCGCAACCTGCCTTCCGCTTCCGGAGAAATCACCTCGGCCAGGTCGTTGACATATAAATCCTCCGGGGCGGGGTAGGGTTCTGAGACTGCCACACCGGGCAGGAATCCCCAGATCAACAAAAAGGCTAAGGCAAAGTGGCGCATGGGCAGTTGTCCCTATGGGTAGGTCAGATGTTCGGCTAGTTTGTTCGCTGCCACGCCCCAACTCAAGCGAGCATTCTTGTCGCTTGCGGCATTTCGGCTGTAGCTGGTCTGTCGGAAATCCAGAGCCATAAAAGTGTTGCAGAATTTCCGCGCTGAAGTAACGCAATACCCTCAAATCTCCTCTGGTTTACCTTCTGGACCCATTTTCCCCTCATAATCGCCACGATTCGTTGCCATGGCGCGGAGCGTGTATGTACGGTGTTCGACCTAATGCGGTTGACGATGAAGGAGTTTGCAATGCGAGTGCCCAGCTGGTTTCACGGCTTTTTGTGCTTTTTGGCCATCATTGGCCTGACGGCCTGCAGCGGTAGTTTTGAGACGAATTACGACAAGCCCATCTCCGCCGAGATGTCATCTGATTGGCGAGTGGTTCAGGTGCGAGTTACGGTTCCCGAAGCCCTGACTGTTTCTGAGGCAAAGTCGATCCTGCCGCGTGCAGATATCGTCTGGCGCGAAGATCCGTTGGGCGACCGCAAGGCGCAGATCGCAAAAATATTGTCGGATGCCACCCATAAAGGTGCCGCCGGACTGCGGGGAAAGCGGGCAGTACGCCTTGATCTGCGCGTCGTGCGCTTTCACGCCCTGACATTCGAAGCCGAAGCAAAGCTGAGCAATTCCGGTGTCCACAACATCGACTTTTTCATCAGTGCCGTTGACGCCAAAACTGGCGAAGTTCTGGCGGGGCCAACCTTGATTCTGGCCGCCACACCCGCCCTTGCCGGGGTCGAGATGGTTGAGGCAAGAAATCGCGGCGAAACCCAGAAGATTCACATCAGTCAGCATGTGACCAGGGTTATCGCAGGCTGGCTCGGCATCGGGCCCGACCCGCGCGGACAATTCACCCGGTTGGGGGCGTAAGCCGCGCAAACGCAGCACCCGCTAGGGTCACCGGGTTGCCCGGCGGGACAGGGACTTGGCAGCCTGCCCGCGATGCGTTATGACGGCTGCATGAAAATGAACGGCATCATTTGCATTATCTGCATTATCGGCTGACATCTGTCAGGCGGGCCGTTCCTCTGTTTCCATCAAGATGTGAACACTGTACACCCGCCGCCGGGATACCTGCGCGAGGCGACCATGACCACGATCAGACTGCACAACACCAAGACCCGCAAGAAAGCGGAGTTCGTGCCCATCGACCCCAAGAATGTGCGCATGTATGTCTGCGGGCCCACGGTCTATGACCGCGCCCATTTGGGCAATGCGCGGCCCGTCATCGTCTTTGATGTCCTCTACCGGCTCCTCCGCCATGTCTATGGCGAAGATCACGTCACCTATGTGCGAAACTTCACCGATGTCGACGACAAGATCAATGCCGAGGCCCAGCGCCGCAAGGATGCGGGTGACGCGCGTTCGCTTGAGGCGTTGATCCGTGAACGCACGGACGAAACCATCGGCTGGTATCACGCCGATATGGACGCCTTGGGCGCATTGCGACCGACGTTGGAGCCGCGCGCCACCGAATATATCGGCCAGATGGTGGCGATGATCGCCGACCTGATCGACAAGGACCACGCCTATGAGAAGGACGGCCACGTCCTTTTCCGTGTCCGGTCCTATGAGGCCTATGGCAAGCTCTCGGGCCGCTCTGTCGATGACATGATCGCGGGTGCGCGGGTCGAGGTTGCCCCGTTCAAGGAAGATCCGATGGACTTCGTCCTCTGGAAACCCTCCACCGACGACCTGCCTGGCTGGGGCAGCCCCTGGGGCAGGGGCCGCCCAGGCTGGCATATCGAATGCTCGGCCATGAGCCATGAGTTGCTGGGTGACAGTTTCGACATCCATGGCGGCGGCATCGACCTGCAATTCCCGCACCACGAGAATGAGATTGCCCAGTCCATGTGCGCCCACCCCGAGGCCGACTTCGCGAAGGTCTGGATGCATAACGAGATGCTGCAGGTCGAGGGCAAGAAGATGTCCAAGTCGCTCGGTAACTTCTTCACGGTTAGGGATTTGCTGGACGGCAACTGGTCCGGCGGCTGGAAGGTGCCGGGCGAGGTGGTCCGCTTTGTCTTTCTCCAGACGCATTATTCGAAACCGATGGACTGGACGGAGGAGAAGGCCCGCGAGGCAGAAGCGGAACTAACTGAATGGTTCAGGATGACCGAAGGTGTCGTTCCTAGTTCGTATGGCGCACATTCGGTCGTACCGCATATCACCAACGATCTGAACATTAGTGAAGCACTGACGAGGATGAGGGGTCTGGCAGACGGTAGTTGCGTCGAAGAGCTGCGTTGGGGGCTCGAATTCTTTGGCTTGTTACCCACTTCCGATTGGTATCGCCAAGGGGTCAAGGAATACGAGGAAGGCGGGTTATTCCTGGGAGTTTCCTGGACCGGATCGGTCACGCCGGAAGCACTTCAGGCCGCGCGCGCATTGCTGTTGAGATATGCGAACGCTCGCAAAGATAAGGACTACTCTACAGCAGACAGATTGCGCGGTGTGGCTGAAGGGGCCGGACTGAAATTGCAAGCAGTGAAAGGGCGCGATGCCCATGCGGAGATCGAGAGTAACTTCGACCTTGCCAAACTGGAGGCCCTGAAATGAGCCTTCCATTCGTATTGAGCGTAACACAGGTTCGCCCCTGGCCCGAGGGTGGGGGCGATTTCGCCCCCGCCCTGGGGGGCGGGTCGGGGGCGAACCGGGTCGCAAGCGACCCGGGGAGAGCTTTTCGCAACCCCGTCCCGGGCTTGACCCGGGACCTCCCGGCCCAACATGAGGCCCCGGATCAGGTCCGGGGCAGGTGCGGCCGATGACCAGGGAACGCCTCTACCTCTACGACACCACGCTGCGAGACGGGCAGCAGACGCAGGGCGTACAGTTCTCCGTCCTCGAAAAACAGCAGATCGCCGAGGCGCTCGATGCCCTCGGGGTCGATCATATCGAAGGCGGCTGGCCCGGTGCCAACCCGACGGACAGCGAATTCTTCGACAACCGCCCCCAGACCCGCGCCACCTTCACCGCCTTTGGTATGACAAAGCGGGCAGGGCGCTCGGCTGAAAACGACGATGTCCTCGCTGCGGTCCTGAACGCGGGTACCCCCGCCGTTTGCCTCGTCGGCAAGACGCATGATTTTCATGTCACCACCGCCCTTGGGGTGTCGCTTGCGGAAAACCTCGACAATATCCGGCTTTCCATCGCCCATCTGGTCGCGAAAGGGCGCGAAGCGATCTTTGACGCCGAGCATTTCTTTGACGGCTACCGCGCCAATCCTGACTATGCGCTGGCCTGCCTTCACGCCGCCCATGAGGCCGGAGCCCGCTGGACCGTTCTTTGCGACACCAATGGCGGCACGCTGCCCGCCGATGTCGGGCGGGTTACGGCGGCCGTGATCGCCTCTGGCATTCCCGGTGCCAACCTCGGTATCCATACCCATAACGATACTGAAAACGCGGTTGCCGGATCCCTTGCCGCCGTCGATGCCGGTGCGCGTCAGATTCAGGGCACGCTCAACGGTCTTGGGGAACGCTGCGGCAATGCCAACCTGACCGCACTGATCCCGACGCTGCTGCTGAAAAAACCCTATGCCGAGCGCTTCGAAACCGGGGTGACCGCCGGGGCGCTGCGGAACCTGACCCGCACCAGCCGGATGCTCGACGATATCCTGAACCGTGTGTCAAACCGCGCGGCGGCCTATGTCGGGGCGTCGGCTTTCGCCCACAAGGCCGGTTTGCATGCCAGCGCCATCGCCAAGGATCCGGCGACTTACGAACATATCGACCCTGCCGATGTCGGCAATGAACGTATCATCCCGATGTCAAATCAGGCCGGCCAATCCAATCTGCGCGCCCGTCTGGCCGCCGCCGGCATTACCGCCAAGGCCAAGGATCCCGCCTTGGCGCGTATCCTTGAGGTCATCAAGGAACGCGAGGATATGGGCTATGCCTATGACAGCGCACAGGCCTCGTTCGAGCTGCTGGCCCGGCGGGAACTGGGCCAGTTGCCGACCTATTTCGAAGTCAAGCGCTACCGTGTGACGGTCGAGCGGCGCAAGAACAAGTATGACAAGATGGTCAGCCTTTCGGAGGCGGTCGTGGTGGT
>JAOUMG010000175.1 GCA_029881635.1 Paracoccaceae bacterium
ATGTCCGGGGGTGTTGGCCGCATCATCGTGTCTAATGATTGTGTGGCCGAAGGGGCCGCCTGGCTGGCCGGAATTGAACCACGTTTCGCCGAAGCATTACACCTGACCGGCCCATTGCCATTGCGTCTGCGCCCGGATGGGTTTGCAGCACTTCTTGATGCCATCATGGGTCAGCAGGTTTCCGTCGCCTCGGCCCGTGCGATCTGGCAGAGGCTTGAAGCTGCGGGTCTGACACACGAAGAAGCGGTTGCCGTTGCCGAAGAAGAAATGCTTCGTCAATGCGGGCTTAGTCGCCAAAAGATACGTTATGCCAAGGCGCTGGCTGTTGCCAAAATAGATTACACTGCGCTGCGCGATGAACCTGATGTGAATGTCGTCAGGACATTGACAGAGATCCCAGGTATCGGAAGCTGGACCGCCGAGGTTTATGCGATGCTGTCGCTTGGCCGGGCGAATGTTTTTGCCCCCGGTGATCTGGCCTTGCAGGAAGCCACGCGAATTCTTTTTGGATTGCCTGAACGTCCGACCGAACGCGAACTACGCGCCATGGCTGAGAATTGGCAGCCATGGCGGTCGGTTGCAGCCAGGTTGCTCTGGGCCTATTACCGCGTGATGAAGAACCGTGAGGGAATCTGATGGCGCGTAGTTTGAAATTTGGCCGGAAACCGGCGCGGTCGGGTCAGGCAAGGTCAATCGTGGTCTTTTTGCATGGCTATGGGGCTGATGGCGCGGATCTTCTGGGGCTTGCTGATCCGTTGGCCGAACATTTGCCGGACACGGTTTTCGTGGCGCCCGACGCACCCGACCGCATCGCTGGGGCGCCTTATGGTTTTCAATGGTTCCCGATACCCTGGCTTGACGGTTCAAGCGAAGCTGCCGCAAAGGCCGGGCTCGAAGTGGCGGCGCTGGATCTGAATGCGTTTCTTGATGCCCGTCTGGCCGACGAAAACCTGGTTCCAAGGCAAATGGCAGTGGTTGGTTTTTCTCAAGGGACGATGATAGGCCTGCACGTTCTGCCGCGCCGGGCGGAACCTGTCGCGGGCTTTGTCGGATTTTCCGGCAGGTTGCTGCAACCCGATGCGCTGGCCGTTGAGGCGATCTCGAAACCTCCGGTACTGCTTGTCCACGGGGACGCCGACCCGGTTGTCCCGTTTGAAGATATGTCGCTGGCAGGTCAGGCCCTGACCGCTGCCGGATTTGAAACCTACGGCCATGTCATGAAGGGAACCGGCCACGGTATCGCACCCGACGGGCTATCTGTGGCATTGTCGTTTTTACATGACCGTCTGCGCAATGGCTGAAACCTTAAGTGCCATCTATCGTGACAACGATCCTTCGGTGACTGCCTGAAACCTTTGCATCTAGTGTTTCAGATGTGAAAAGGTGTGAATGCTTTGGCGTCGGGTGGCACATTGAGGGACTTGCCAGCCGGGAACCGCGATATATAGTTATGTCAGTTCACGTGATGGCGGCTGTCGTCGGCGTTGAGAGCTGCGAGGACCAGACGGGGTAGTTGATGCTCGACCGGATCGAAAGCGAAGAGTTCAGGACCGCATTTGTGCGTGAACCGACTGCGCTCAAACATTTCCCGGCGTTGGTATTGAATGCGGACTATCAGCCGCTTTCTTACTACCCGCTGTCGCTCTGGCCGTGGCAGGAAGCAATCAAAGCGGTGTTCCTGGAAAGGGTAATGATCCTTGCGGAATATGATGAGGTGGTCCGCTCTCAACGTGCGGCCATCCGAATACCTTCGGTCGTTGTATTGAAGGACTATGTGAAACCTCAAAAGCGCGTGGCCTTCACGCGCTTTAATCTTTTCTTGAGGGATGAATTTTGTTGCCAGTATTGCGGCTCGCGCGGTGATCTGACGTTCGACCATGTCCTGCCGCGGTCGCGCGGCGGTGTTACAAGTTGGGATAACGTCGTTGCGGCCTGTTCACCCTGCAATCTGCGAAAAGGCAACCGGCTATTGCATCAGTCGGGACTGTCCTTGCGCAAACGCCCCTATCAGCCATCTGCCGGCGAAATGCGCAATGTCGGGCGGCGGTTTCCTCCGAACTACTTGCACGACAGCTGGGTTGATTTCCTTTATTGGGATGCCGAGCTGGATGCTTGAACAAAGCTGCGGCTGAGGACAAGGCAAGCTGCTTTGGACTTTACGTCTGTGCGCCATGCGATATGGTCACAAAGACAACAACGAGGTCCCCATGTCAGATAAGTTTTTTCACCCGGTGTCGGGGATGGATATGCCGCGCTTTGCAGGCATAGCGACCTTCATGCGCCTACCCCATGTGCCGTTGGATCACCCGCGGCTGAAGGATGTGCAGATTGGTCTGGTCGGTCTGCCATGGGATGGCGGTACGTCCAACCGACCCGGTCCCCGGCATGGACCGCGCCAGCTGCGGGATTTTTCCACGATGATCCGGGCTGAGCATCCCGTCAGCCGTCTGCGACCGTTTGAAGCTGCCAATTGCGCCGATCTTGGTGATGTGGGACCGAACCCGGTGGATGGGCCGGACACTCTGGCGCGGTTTGAAACCTTTTTTGCAGATCTGAAATCACGCAAGATCCGCCCCCTTTCTGGCGGTGGCGATCATCTTTGCACGCTGCCCGTCCTGCGCGGGATCGCCCGGGATGAACCTTTGGGACTAATTCATTTCGACAGCCATACCGATCTCTTTCCGGCATATTTCGGCGGCAAGACCCTGACCCATGGCAACCCCTTCCGCAATGCCGTCGAAGAGGGGCTGCTTGATCCAAAGCGAATGGTACAGGTCGGCATTCGTGGCACGCAATACGACAGTGTGGACCGCGATTTTGCCAAGGCACACGGCATTCGCATCATCACGATCGAAGAGTTTTTCGCCCGGGGGATTCCCGATGTCATGGCCGAGGCGCGCGAAATTGTCGGAACGAAACCGGCATATCTTTCCTACGATATCGACTTTGTCGATCCATCCATAGCCCCCGGAACCGGTACGCCGGAATGGGGTGGCCCGAATGCCTATGAGGCAATGCAGGTCGTACGCGAATGTCAGGGGATGAACATCGTTGGGGCCGACCTGGTTGAGGTTTCCCCGCCGGTCGATCCCAGCGGCGGAACCGCCTGGCTGGGGGTATCGCTGATGTTCGAAATACTCTGCGTGATGGTGACCGCTCTTTAAAAGAGCCGGTCACCAAACAGGCCGTCACTTTTGCGCGGCTGTCACGATCACTTCGACCAGATAGTCGGGGGTGGCCAGTTTAGCCTCGCCGGTGGCGCGGGCGGGGGTAGCGCCGGCCGGGACCCAGGCATCCCAAACCGCATTCATTTCTGCGAAATCTTTCATGTCTGCCAACCAGATCTGTGCGCGCAGCATATGGTTCTTGTCCGACCCGGCAAGGGCGAGCAACCGGTCGACTTCGGCCAGACAGTCGCGGGTCTGCTGGGCAACGGTGCCATCGGGCTTGCCAACCTGCCCGGCCAGATAGACCGTTCCGTTATGGATGACCGCGCCGCTCATGCGAGCGCCGGTCTCAATTCGTGTAATGTTCGACATATTGCGATCCTCTTGTGTCAATGCCCACCCCAATATCGGACGCCGAAGAAATCAACCAGCCCAAAGAAAAATTGGAGCGGGTGAAGGGAATCGAACCCTCGTATTCAGCTTGGGAAGCTGCTGCTCTACCATTGAGCTACACCCGCATCGCCGGGCATCTGTGCCGCACCGTGGAAAAACTCACTGGTGTCAGATGCCTGATTGCGGGAAAGATGTAGCGTTCAGCACGTTATGTGGCAAGAGAGAAGCGGCATGACAGATGTGGCGGACCGATTGAATTTTGGGGGATTGGTGAATGCGGCAACGGGTTTTGATCACGGCGGGGGCTGGTGGCATTGGCCGGGCAATGGCGGCGGCTTTTGCGGCAACGGGCGCGCAGGTCTGGGTGGTTGATGCGGACGAAGCTGCGCTGGCAACCTGTCCGCAGGAATGGTCGCGCGATTTGCTGGATGTGGCGGATGAAGCGGCTGTGGCGGCGCTGCTTTCGCGGGTCAAAAATCGTTGGGGCGGTTTGGATGTCTTATGTTGCAACGCAGGAATAGCCGGTCCGACCGCATTGATCGAAAACGTCAATTTGCAGGATTGGCAGCGCTGCCTTTCGGTCAATCTGGAGGGGGCATTTCTTTTTGCCAAACATTCGGTGCCGATGATGAAATCACAGCGCTCTGGCGCGATCATCATCACGTCATCGACTGCGGGGCAATACGGGTTTCCCAATCGCGCACCCTATGCCGCGGCAAAATGGGCGATGAACGGTCTGATGAAAACACTGGCCATGGAGCTTGGGCCATTCGGTATCCGGGCGAACTCCATTTGCCCCGGAACGGTAGAAGGCCCAAGGATGGAGGCCGTGCTGGCGCGTGAGGCGGCGATCAAAGGGACCACCCGCGACGCGCTCTACGCAGGTTATGCGGCTGGTACGTCAATGCGCAGTTTTGTGGAGGCCGTTGATGTGGCGAATATGGCGGTCTTTCTAGCCTCCGCCGGTGCGCGGTTCGTGTCCGGTCAGATCATTGCGGTGGACGGCCATACCGAAAACCCCGACCCCAAACTGTGACTGTCAAAACCATTTCAACCAGCGAAACAAAAACCAAAGACCCAGCCCCAGCGCTATCATGGCACCCGAAAATGCGGCGAATGCCCAGGGCCAGTTGGTGCCGGGCATTCCTGCGATATTCACCCCGAAGAGACCGGTCAGGAACCCAAGGGGCAGAAAGACAGCCGCAACCACGGACAGCACAAACCCATTATGCGCCAGCCTTGCCGCGTGCAGGCTGTCTGTATGGGCGCGCAGCGATGAGAGCCGTTCGCGCATATTGTCCAATTCTTCCACCAGACGCGTCGTGCGGTTCGCCAGATGACGCAGGTCATCCCGTTCGGTGTCGCCGATGAGGTTCGTGTCAGACCCGGCCAGACGCGTAAGGGCATCGCGTTGCGGGGATATATAGCGGCGCAGCTTTATAACTGACCGGGCAAGGCGCGAAATCTGCAATTCGCCCGTGCCGATCGCATCGGGGTGGTCGTCCAGCAGTTCTTCTTCAACGGCGTCTGTCTGATCTTCCCTTTCTGCCGAAGCGGTTTCAATCCGTGCGGTCAGCAGATCGGCAATGCGCACCACGAAACCCGCAGGGGTCGACGGGGCTTTTCCTGATTCCACTTCCTGACGCAGGGCGTCGAATGCAAAAATCCGTCTTTGTCTGGTCGTAATGACCAAACCCTTGTCAACCCAGAGACGTAGGGCCACCATATCGTCAATCTCTTGCCCGGGGTTGAAGTTCATCCCGCGCAGATTGATCAACAGCCCATCCCCGATCACTTCTGATTGGGGCCGTGTTTCGGCCTGCAGCAATCCGATGCGGGCAGCTGCTGGCAGATGTTGAGAACTCCAGATGCCAAAGCCCGGATCCGTTCGATCAAAGTGCAACCAGCGC
>JAOUMG010000176.1 GCA_029881635.1 Paracoccaceae bacterium
TACCTGCTGGATGACAGCGGGCTAGACCGGCAAACATGCGAAGACGAGGCCCGCCAGCCCTTTTGGAAAGTCTGAGCGTTCCACTCATCCCCGATGGAACCTCTTCCTGGGCCGGGCATTGCCCGGCCCTTTTTTTTAGCCATTCAAACAGGATGACTTTGGCACGGCAAGCCGGATCAAAGGCCAGACAAGGTTATGCAGGAACTACGTCAATGGAAATTGAGCGTTTTTTCAGTTCGGAATAAAGCGCCTGAAGAACCTTTGGCTTATCGACCGCACTGCGCAACGCATCGCCGATACGTCCGATACTGGTGTCGGACTGTACCCGCCATACCATGCGGCGTTTGACACCATCATCATACACGATTTCAATCTTCCCCGCCTGAGATGTCCGCAGGCCAAGGAAATCGAAGCCCCCAGAGGAGCTATGGAAAAAAGTTTGGGTGGGCATTGTGCTGCTCGCTTGTTTTGCCTCTATGGCGAAATCTATGGCCCCGGAAATCTCGTGGCGTCAATCAGCACAGCTACAATTGTGCGTGATCGAGTCCGACCGGCAACACCAAGCAGCAATAGAATAAGGGCGCGCCAGCTATGGCGCGCCCTTTTCGAATGGATGTTTTCCGACTTAACGCTTGGAGAACTGGAAGCTCTTGCGGGCTTTGGCCTTACCGTATTTCTTCCGTTCCACAACGCGGCTGTCGCGGGTGAGGAAGCCCGCGGCCTTCAAAGCCGGGCGCAGTGAAGGTTCATAAAGCTGCAAAGCTTTCGAGATGCCGTGCTTCACTGCACCGGCCTGCCCCGAAAGGCCACCGCCAGCAACCGTCGCCATCACGTCGAACTCGCCATCGACACCTGCAACGGTGAAGGGCTGACGCAGAATCATCTGCAGCACGGGACGGGCGAAATAAGTCGCCATTTCCTTGCCATTGACCACGACCTTGCCGGAACCCGGCTTGATCCAGACGCGGGCGACCGCATCCTTGCGCTTGCCGGTTGCATAGGCGCGGCCCAAAGCGTCACGCTGTGCAGTACGGGGTTCAACGACCGCAGCCTCGGCAGCAGGGGTGCCTGCCACCACGGATTTCAGATCGTCGAGGGTTTTGATTTCTTCGGCCATCTTCTTCACGCGCTCCGGGTATTCTTCGGGTTCATCGATTTCACATCCAGCACTTCGGGCGACTGCGCCTCATGCGGATGTTCGGCACCGGCGTAGACGCGCAGATTGGTCATCTGCTGGCTGCCCAAACGGTTGCGGCTGATCATGCGCTCAACAGCTTTGATCAACACGCGCTCGGGGTGGGCACCGTCAAGCACCTGCCCTGCCGTACGGAACTTGATCCCGCCCGGATAGCCGGTGTGCCAGTAGTAACGTTTGTCTTCACGCTTGGCGCCGGTCATCTGCACCTTGCCGGCGTTGATGACGATCACATTGTCGCCCATATCCATGTGCGGCGTGAAAGTTGGTTTGTGCTTGCCGCGCAGGCGGTTAGCAATGATCGTGGCGAGACGGCCCAGAACGACGCCTTCGGCATCGATCAGGATCCATTTTTTCTCAATCTCCGCCGGTTTCGCGGTGTAGGTTTTCATGGGTAGCCCTTTAAATTCGCGATCTCACAAGACATCCCGGAAGGGAGTCGAATTCGGATGGGGGCTTTTCGGGTATTATTCGACCACAGTCAAGAGCTATGGCTTCAATTTTTTCTAATGTTATTAATGAGTTAAAAAATAGGTATTATATTACCCCATTCTAACCTAAAATTCGGAAACCCATGGCGATCATGCAGGATGGTTCATCGCCCTGGTGGGATTGAATATGTCATGGACGCCCGCGCGACGGGATCAGCATTACCTTCCGCATAGAGCAACACATCGCCAACGGCCAAAACGCGACCAAGCTTTAAAATCCGTGCCACACCAATCAAATCGACACCTGCCGCTGGCTTTCGCAGGAAATCAATGCTGGCCCCTGTGGTCACAGCCAGGGCGACCGGACCAATGCGGGCCAAAATTGCCAGGTAAATGGCGACATCGGCCAGCGCGAACATCGACGGCCCCGATACGGTCCCACCCGGGCGCAAATGCCTGTCAGCCACGCGCAATTTGACCTCGACACCTTCAGATGTCAGCCGCAGCAATTCAAAATCATCAGCGACCTGAGGAAACTCGGTATTCAGAAATGCTATCAGTTCTTCGTGCGTCATCGCTTGCATATTATTTTTCCACCGGTATCCACGGGGCACAGGGTTTCTATCAAACCGAGGGAAATGCAAGATGAACGGCGGAATTCTTTTGCGCGACGATCACGATGGGATCGCGACATTGACGTTGAATGCACCGGACCGTCTGAATGCCTTATCTGATGCCATGCTGGCGGCGTTGAGGCAGGAATTCCTTGCCTTGTCGAATGATCCGGCAATCCGGGTAGTGATCTTGAAGGGGGCTGGCAAAGCATTTTGTGCTGGTCACGATCTGAAGGAAATGCAGGCCGGACGCAAAGCCCCGGATAAAGGTCGATCCTATTTCGGTGATCTTTTCACCCGTTGCACGGAAGTGATGCAACTGATCCCTACCCTGCCCCAGCCGGTAATTGCCCAAGTCCACGGCATCGCCACTGCTGCCGGATGCCAGTTGGTTGCCACTTGCGATATGGCCGTCGCCGCAGAGGGCACGCGCTTTGGCGTTAACGGTGTCAATATCGGCCTGTTCTGCTCCACGCCCATGGTTGCGCTTTCGCGCAATGTGCCGCGCAAGAAGGCGTTCGAAATGCTAACCACCGGCGAATTCATCGACGCTGCCCGCGCCGAAACCTTGGGGTTGATCAATCGCGTTGTCCCCAGCCAAACGCTTGATACCGAAACCCGTGCACTGGCTGGCGTTGTCGCGGCCAAATTGTCAGCCGCAGTGAGAATCGGCAAACGCGCCTTTTATGAACAGATCGAGATGACCCGCCAAGATGCTTATGCGCATGCTGGTGCGGTGATGGTCGAAAACATGCTTTGGCGCGACACCGAAGAAGGTATCAATGCCTTTATCGAAAAACGCGACCCCGATTGGCAGTGACCTGAGCGCTGTCTAAATACCGCGGGCCCGCAGCAATAAGGCCAACCCGATGGCGGTGATGGCCATCAGAAAAGTACCCCAGAGAAACATCGGAATGCCGCCTGCCCCGATCAACAACGCCCCGGCATAGGGGGCCGCCGCCGAGGCGGTTAGCGGCGCGATTGCCAAAGCACCAGAAACTGCCCCAAAATTCTCGCGTCCCAATGCTTCGGCCACCAGAACCGGCCGCAGGATCGACGATACACCCGCCGCTGCCCCCTGGCAGATAGCATAGGCAAAAAACAACCAAACATGCCCAGCAGCCAGCAACAGCGCCAGGCTTGCCAGCGCCAAAAGCGTGGCGACGGCACGGATCGCCGTGCCCGCCGGGATACGCTCTGCCCCGACCATCAGGAAAATTCGGCCCGCCACCTGCATCGGCCCTACTGATGAGGCCACCAGAACAGCAAGCCCTGTACCGGCCCCCCGGTCCGCCAATACCGGCAGAGCAAAGGTGGAAAGCATGGTATGATTACCAAGTATCAGGCCGAACAGACCGGCCAGCAACCAGAACTCGGGCCGCTTCATCGCCGCCCGAACCGCCCCTTTGGGCACTTCGACGCCCTCGGCCCCACGTCGTTCACCCCGCCGCATCAACGCCACGCCCACAAGGTTCGCAGGAACCGTGACGAACAGTTGAACCAATCCAAAGATCAAAAGCGCCCCGCGCCAGCCATAGATCTGACCAGAATAGGCCCCCAAGGGAAAGGCAATCGTCGAGGCAAAACCCGCAACAAGCGTTACGCGAATAATCGCGTGGCGTGCCATTCCGCCAAGACGCCGGGTCAGAAAGGAAAAACAGGTTTCATAAAGGCTGCCTGCCTGGGCCAGCCCAACAACCGACCAAAGCGCCAACCACGCCGCAAGGTGTTCGACCCGCGACAGCAGGATAAGGCAGACAGCGCCCAGAGCGGCAGCACCACCCAGCAAAACCCCGCCAAGGCCCTTGTCAACAAACCGTCCCGATAACGGGGCAAAGGCAGCAGAAACCAGCAGACCCAGAGTGGGCCCGAGCGCGAGTTCGGCGCGGCCCCAGTCACTGCCCGCCTCAAGTGATACAAGAATTGCGCCAAAGATGTAGACGAGCGATGCAAAGCCCAGCGTCTGCCCGACAGCCAGCGCCCAGACGCCGCGTCGCTCATCGCGCGACATCGACACCTAAAGCCTGTATATCGCGGTGAATTTCTGTTCGAGATAGTCCAGCAGCGGAACCTCTGACGGCGCAAAACCACAAGCCCGCGCAACGACATCGCGCGGTTCATGCAGCCCCCCGAACCGCTGAAGGTTGGAACCGAGCCAATCCGTTGCAGGTGATGCATCCCCGTTTGCAAGATGCGCGTCCAGATCCGGCAGGTCGGCACGCAGCTTTTGCATCAGGCAGCCCGCATAAACATTGCCCAAGGTGTAGGTCGGGAAATATCCGAAAAGCCCCACGGACCAATGCACATCCTGCAAGACGCCATTGGCAGGCTTATCCACCGCAACCCCGAAATCCTTCTCGAAGCGTTCGTTCCACGCGGCTTCCAGATCGCCGGACGCCAGTGACCCGGACATCAACTGACGTTCAAGATCAAAGCGCATCATGATGTGCAAATTGTACTGGACCTCATCCGCTTCGGTGCGAATGAAGCCGGGCTGTACCCTGTTCACGGTTGCATAGAATGCATCGGCATCGGCGATGCCGAAATCGCCGAATGTGTTTTGCATCTTTTGAAACATCCATCCGGTAAATGCACGGCCCCGCCCAAGCTGGTTTTCGTATATCCGGCTTTGACTTTCGTGCACGCCCATGGAGACACCCTGCCCCATCGGCGTCAGCAGATAGGATTGGTCAATTCCGAGTTCATAACAGGCGTGCCCCACCTCATGGATCGTTGAGTAAAGGCAATTGAACGGGTCAGCTTCGACCACGCGTGTTGTGATACGCGCATCATTGCCCGACCCCGATGAAAAAGGATGCACCGCCAGGTCAAGCCGCCCGCGCCGCCAGTCATAGCCAAATGCCGTCGCCATATCGCGCGCCAGGGCCAGCTGATTATCCTTGGCAAATGTCCCGCTCAAAGCGTTGGGCCGCACATCCGACCCCAACACCGCTTCGCGCAAGGCGACCAGCCGCGGGCGCAGCCTGTCGAACATCCCGCTGATTTCAGCACCGGTTATGCCCGGCTCATATTCATCCAGCAAAGCGTCATAGGTGTCGCCTCCATCCGCCAATGCCTGACCCTTTTCCCGGATGAGCGCGATTATCTTTGTCAGTGTCGGCAGAAAACGGGCAACGTCGTTACTTGCCCGTGCCTCGGCCCAAATACCTTGTGACAGACTGGTCGCCCGTGCGATTTCGGTTGCA
>JAOUMG010000177.1 GCA_029881635.1 Paracoccaceae bacterium
CAAGGTCCAGCCAGAGGCGCGGATCGATCTGCACGGCATGACCCAGGCCGAGGCTCATCCCGAACTGATCCGGTTTATCCTCGGCGCTCATGGCGCAGGTAAACGTCTGGTTCTGGTGATAACCGGCAAGGGAAAGCAGCGTCTGGATACAGGGCCTATCCCCCAGCGCATGGGCATTTTGCGCCATCAGGTACCACAATGGCTGGCCCAGCCGCCGTTGGGCAGCATCGTGTTACAGGTGGCTGCGGCCCATCAGAAACACGGCGGTGCTGGCGCGCTTTACGTCTATCTGCGCCGCGGGCGCTAGGGCTGTGCGCTCGAAATTGCTGCGACGGGTGACAAAACGATCTGCGTCGCGTTCTGCAGTGTCAGAACGGCCCCCGGCAGTAAACCCGTGCGCCCTGTCTGATCACCAGTAAAGGCGTCATCAACCTCTGACAATTTTCCGAGAATTATCAGCAAGGCGGGTGAGTTGCCTGCATTAAAGTGACCGACACCGGTTGAAAAAGCGGTTGTGTCCAGCATGGTGACTTTCAGATCTGCTATCTCTTCGATGTCTGTCACATTGCCCAAACGGTCGTGTTGCCCGGTCAACCGGGCTGACAACGCCAATGCACGGTCCTTCTTTGAGGTAAAGATGATGAAGGGTTGCGGCAGGTTGCCAACACGTCGCGCCTGCGCGCGAAAAACGTCCACATCAATATCTGGCGATATCAAAACCACGCCGGATATTTTCGACAAAAGCGCATGATTTTTCGCAATCGCCATCTGGCGCAGCGTTTCCATGGTCAGCGCGGCACCCATCGAATGGGCGACCAGCAACATGCGCTCGGCGCCTGCGGCCTCGACCTGGCTCAACAGTTCTTCTAACCCGTCGCGCGCGAAAAGGGCGCTGTCACGATCATAGGCATAGGCTAGCGGATGCGCCCGTGAGGGCCATGAATAATGAACAAATGCGCCTTTGGCGCCAAGGTCATGACCAAGCTGCGCAATGCGGTAGGCGCCTTCGGCAAAATTGTTGTTGAAGCCATGTATATAGATCACGGCCTCGCGCGCGCCACGCGCCTCATTCGCCAGTGTGCGTGCCAGATCGGCGCGAAATCCTGCGGCACCGGGGTAAATGACTTCGTTTACCGCCAGAAACTCTGATTTGGCATCCGGTTGGCGATTTGGTCTGGGCCAGCTTATGTTGCCCAGTTCCCGATCAGGCGGAATGGATACATCCAGCCGCGCAAATCGGGCGGTCTGGCTGCGTGTCTTGCTGAATTCCACGCCGGTTTCCGCATCAGCACCGCGTGTTGTTCCGACAAAAATCGTTTCGACGGTACCGACACGGCCAGCAGTCGGGTCAAGAACGACCTCGCCGCGTGGTTCGCACCCGGCCGTCGCGATTACAATCAGGATTGTGGTCACAAACCTTGTCATCATCCGGGCCGCCCAATGCCTGTTCACAGCCTAGTACAGCCGGGCTGCCGGTTAAAGGACGTAGCGCGAAAGATCTGCTGATCTGGACAAATCGCCCAGATTCTTTTCCACGAAATCCGCATCCACCGTCACTTTTTCGCCCGATCGGTCGGGGGCGCTGAAGGACAGTTCTTCAAAAACCCGTTCCATTACTGTGTAAAGCCGCCGGGCGCCGATGTTTTCCACGCTGCGGTTCACTTCGGCCGCAATATGCGCCAGTGCGGAAATACCTTCCTCGGAAAAGGCCACTTCAATGCTTTCCGTAGCCATGAGCGCCGAATACTGCCGGGTAAGCGCATTGTCAGTTTCGGTCAGGATGCGCACGAAATCTTCCTCTGTCAGGGCGCGCAGCTCTACCCGGATCGGCAACCGACCCTGAAGTTCCGGCAACAAATCTGACGGCTTGGCGATGTGAAAGGCACCCGAGGCGATGAAAAGAATATGATCGGTCTTTACCGGCCCGTATTTGGTTGAAACCGTCGTGCCTTCGATCAGCGGCAAAAGATCACGCTGCACACCTTCGCGGCTGACATCGGCGCCACGGGTTTCTGCGCGGGCGCAGACCTTGTCAATTTCGTCGATAAAGACGATCCCGCCCTCCTGAACCGCCTCAAGCGCTGCCGATTTTACCGCCTCGTCATCAAGCAGCTTGTCAGCTTCTTCCCCGATCAGTGCCTCATAGCTTTCTGCCACTGTCAGTTTCTTGCGTACCGTGCGCCCGCCAAAGGCTTTGCCGAAAATGTCACCCAGGTTCATCATGCCCATATTGGCGCCAGGCTGACCGGGCAGTTCGAAACTCGGCATCTGGGGCGCGGCATCTGCCACGTCCAGTTCGATCACGGTATCATCCAGTTCGCCGCGCTTGAGCTTGCCGCGAAACATCTCGCGGGTCTGTTCGCGCGCATCTGCACCGGCAATAGCTTCGATCACGCGGTCTTCGGCGGCCTGATGGGCGCGTGCCTTGACCTCTTCACGCATGCGTTCACGCGTTTCGGCAATGGCTGTATCTGCCAGATCTCGGATGATCTGTTCCACATCGCGTCCCACATAGCCGACCTCGGTGAATTTGGTCGCCTCGACCTTGATGAAGGGCGCCTTGGCCAGTTTGGCCAAACGCCGCGATATTTCGGTTTTGCCGACACCGGTGGGGCCGATCATGAGGATATTCTTGGGGTAAACCTCATCGCGCAGATCATCGGCAAGCTGTGCCCGCCGCCAACGGTTCCGCAGGGCCACGGCTACAGCGCGTTTGGCATCCTTTTGGCCAATGATGAAGCGGTCAAGCTCGGACACGATCTCGCGCGGGGTCAGATTGGTCATGATTTCTCCGAATAGGGGGGCAGGCGGTGCTTGCCGGGAAAGTCGGGTAACGCCCGCATCAGTGCCGCGCGCAAGGGTATCCACCAGGTGCCAAGCACGGTGAAGAACAGGCCCAGTACGATCAGGATCGTTGCCCATTCACGCAGCGTCGCCTTGCCCTCGCCGGCGATCGCCCAATAAATCACGGCCGCTATATAGATGATGCCAGCGGTCAGAAAGGATCGCCGGTCAATGACCAAAGCCACCACGGCAAACACCGCCAGCACAAGGATGGTCGGCAGAATACTGGAAGACCCGCCGGCACCATATATCTGGCCCGCTGTGGCATTGACCAGCGCACCGGCCGCCAGCAGGTGCAACCAGAATGCAGTTGCCGAATGGCGTCCGACGCGGTGCGGATCACGTAGATCAAAATGCATTGCAGCGGCAAAGGCGCCAATACCGAAGACGAGCGAAGCAAGCGTCAGGTTGGCACGGGGAACAAAGCTTTGTGCCCAGCCTTCGACGCTGGAATAGTTACCGCCACCCGGATTGTACTGAACAAACAGCCCGTAAATCGCAATCAGGCCAAAGCCGCCAACAACGAACATCGAAAAAGGCAGCTTGAAACGACGAAACCACAGCAGTGTTCCCCCAGAGGCGATCGCAGCGGCAAAAACGCCTGTCCAGCGCAGTCCAAGGCTCGACTGTCCCAGAAAGGTCAGTGCCGAAACATAGATGCCCACGGCGAATGCCAGCACCAGAACCATCGACGGTAGGTTCATCCGCCAACGCAGTGTGAAATACCCGGCCATCCACCAGGCAATGGCAGCCAGGATCGCCGGAATAGCGATCAAAATCGTAACGCCGCCAATCACGCCCAACAGCAGTCCAATACCACCCAGCAGGATCGCAAGGCCGATTGCGACGAAAATCTCGGCAAAGCCTTTGAAGAACTCAAAGGGTTCATCTTCTGCGGGGCGGGTCGCCCGCGTGCCTGCACGCTCATCCGCCAGCGCCTTGATATTGGCGGCCTGCGCTTCGGTCAGGATACCGGCGGCGACCGCGGCGCGCAGGTCAGTGATATCAACGCCCTTCGGATCCTCAGCCATCGATCTTTTCCACGGTCAGGTTGCCATTGGTATAGACGCAAATATCGGCGGCAATCGCTATTGCTTTGCGGGCAATATCCTCGGCCCCTAAATCAGTCTCCATCAACCCGCGGGCTGCCGCCAAGGCAAAGTTTCCGCCCGAACCGATAGCCGCCACATCGTTTTCCGGTTCCAGGACATCGCCAGCGCCTGTGACGACCAGCAGCGTCGTGCCATCTGTCACGATCAGCATCGCTTCCAGCTTTTGCAGGTATTTGTCCGTCCGCCAGTCCTTGGCCAGTTCGACACAGGCGCGCACCAGTTGACCCGGCGCTGCCTCCAGCTTTTTTTCCAACCGCTCAAGCAGGGTAAAGGCATCCGCCGTTGATCCGGCAAATCCGACAACCACATCGCGCCCACCGGGGGATAGGCGGCGCACTTTCTTTGCCGTGCCCTTGATGACTGTCTGGCCCAGGCTGACTTGTCCGTCGCCCGCCACCACAACCTGACCGCCCCGCCGGACGCCTATAATGGTGGTTCCGTGCCAGCCGGGGAAATTGTCATCTGCCATGATACACTCCGCTTTCGTCCGATCCTATATGGCCGCGCACCGCGCCCGCTGCAACCGGCGACGCAAAAGGGCGCCCGAAGGCGCCCCGAACTTCGCATCTAAAAAATCTTCAGACAGACGAATCAATCCAGCTTTGCAGCGCGGCTTTGGGTGCCGCACCGACCTTGTTCGACACGACCTGCCCGCCTTTGAGCAGGAACAACGCCGGAATGCCACGAACGCCAAGTTGCGCAGGTGAATTCGGGTTATCATCTACATTGACCTTCACGATCTTGACCTTGCCGGAATAATGTTCCGACAATTCCTCGAGTGCGGGACCAATCTGCTTGCAGGGGCCGCACCATTCGGCCCAAAAATCGACAACGACCGGAATATCGGAATTACGGACTTCGGCGTCAAAGGTGGCATCGGTTACGGCGACTGTGGCCATGTTCACTCTCCATTTCGGGCTGTGTTGACAGGAACGTATGGGCGGCTCAGGGCAACGTCAAGGGATGGTAGCCGATTGCAACGACGACCTCACGATATCGGGAGGCAATCGCATCAACCTGCCCGTCTGCGTCCAGAAAATAGCAGTTTCCACAGGCCGGTCTGGGTAGATCTGGCCCAACATTGCCGCGTAGGCCCCCATTTGCCGCAACAGCCCGTCTGGTATGTTGGCGATTACAGTCGGAACAACGGCGTTTGACTTGTAGTCAACGGCCAGAACCCGGTCATCCGTCACCAGCAACCGGTCGATGGTTCCATGCATCTTGCGCCCGCCAAGTTCAGGCAGGGTGGCGGTGATTTCAACTTCGGTTAGTGCATTGGGCATTAGCAACGGTTCCATATCCGGCGATGCGATAACCCTTCGCGCGTCTTCCAGAACCGCATTGGCTTCCTCCACCGTTGCGGCATCTTCGCCAACCAGAAGCAGGCTTTCCGCAATACTTTGCCAATCTTCTTCTGGCCATTCGGGCAGATGTTCCAGCAACAGATGCAGCCACGTACCGCGCCGTTTGGCTGTATCCTCATCCA
>JAOUMG010000179.1 GCA_029881635.1 Paracoccaceae bacterium
CGTTGAAGAAGGCGACTGCCTGCAATTCGAACAAATCGTCTTTTGGTACCCGAGGTCGGACTCGAACCGACAAGCCTTGCGGCGGGGGATTTTGAATCCCCTGCGTCTACCATTCCGCCACTCGGGCAACGCAAAAAACGCTTTACCGTCCTCTCCTCACCATGACAAGCGCTTTGAAGGCGATCAAAGGCTGCGCGCTGAAAAAGTGTCACAAGCGCTAATGGATCCGGATTCAAATCCATTGGCGAACCAGCGTTGCCGCTGTTCTGATGTGCCATGGGTAAACGTATGAGGCATCGGCCTCTGCCCGGCATTGCGCTGCAATGTGTCGTCACCGATCTGTTTGGCGGCATTCATCGCTTCGGCGATATCGCCACGCTCGATGCTTCCGAATTTCTCATCGGCATAGCGCGCCCAGACCCCTGAGAAGCAATCCGCCTGTAATTCGATGCGCACCGATATGGCGTTGGACTCTTCCGTCGAGGATTGTTGGCGCACCTGGTTGGCCTTGCCCAGGATGCCCAGTTCGTTTTGTACATGATGCGCGATCTCATGGGCGACGACATAGGCCGCGGCAAAATCGCCCTTTGCCCCAAGCCGCCGTTCCAGCGTCACAAAGAAATCGGTGTCCAGATAGGCCTTCTTGTCCAGCGGGCAATAAAACGGACCTGTGGCACCCGACGCACCGCCACAGGGCGATTGGGTTGATTGCTTGAACAAGACAAGCGTCGCTGGGGAATAGTCCCTATCCAGGTCGCGGCGAAAAATTTCGGTCCAGATTTCTTCTGTATCGGCAAGCGTCACGGACACGAACTGGCCAGCGTTCTTGTCGGCTTCGCTCAGCGGCACGTCACTCTGGACACTTCCCCCGGATCGGCCCGGGTCATTCAGCAACGGCGTCACATCAATACCCAGCGCATAGCCGATCAGCAAAACCGCAATCAGACCGACACCGCCAATGCCCCCCGCCCTGCCCGCACCCATCCGGCGTCTGTCTTCAACATTGCCGCTGCCGCGGCGCCCCCGCCATTTCATGAAACACACTCCACGCTGCTGAATTCCTGACAGTACACTAACCTGTTACGGGGCACTGCGAAAAGCCCTCAGGTGCTTGACGCCACGGCTGCGCCATGGCCTAAGGGCGGCGGTCAGTTTCAGGCAGGCAATATGATCCGCGCGTTATACAACTGGACGATCCGTCTGGCAGAACACCCAAAGGCACTTTGGGCTCTTGCCGGGGTATCCTTTACCGAAAGCTCCTTCTTTCCCATCCCACCGGATGTGCTGATGATCCCGATGGTGATCGCGCGCCCTTCGCGGGCCTGGGTCATCGCGACCGTGGCGCTGATTTTTTCAGTTTTGGGCGGTCTTTTTGGTTATTTTATCGGGGCGGTTCTATTTGAAAGCATCGGCCAGCCAATCCTTGATTTCTACGGCAAGGCCGAAGCGGGTGAAAAATTCGCCAATCACTTCAACAGCTACGGCGCCTGGGCAGTTTTGATCGCCGGTGTTACGCCGTTTCCGTTCAAAGTCATCACGATCCTTTCGGGTTGGACGGGCCTTTCGCTGCCCATCTTCATTGTCTCCGCCATCGTCGCGCGGGCCTTGCGCTTTTTCATCGTTGCCGGACTCTTGTGGAAATTCGGCCCGCCAGTGCGTGAATTCATCGAACGGCGCCTCGGCCTGATGTTCACCATTGGAATGGTGCTGCTGCTCGGCGGGTTTGCGGCGGTGAAATGGCTATGATGAACCGAACGCAGCTCATTCTTCTGGCCGCAGGTGGATCACTGGCCCTTTTGGTCGGCGCCTTTTTCTTTCAGGCGCTGGGCTATTCCCCGTGCAAACTCTGCCTCTGGCAGCGTTGGCCACATGCGGCAGCTATCCTGATCGGGCTTCTGGCTATCAAGATGTCGGGTCGCTGGCTGGCCTATGCCGGGGCGCTGGCGGCAGCGACATCGGGCGCTTTGGGCATTTATCACAGCGGCGTTGAACTGAAATGGTGGCAGGGTCCAAACACCTGCACCTCCGGCGGCGGGCTCGAAATGTCCACCGACGATCTGCTCAACCAGATCATGGCGGCACCGCTGGTGCGCTGCGACGAAATCGCCTGGGCCTTTGCCGGTCTGTCGATGGCAACGTGGAACGCAATACTTTCCTTCATCCTCGCGGGTATCTGGCTCGTGGCGGCCAAAAGGGCCTGACCAGCGTCAGCGCCGCCCCGCGCGCCGTGTCGTCAGCATCAAGCTCGTTTCACTGGAGGCCACGCCATCCAGACCGCGTATGCGCGCCAGAACCGCGTCGAACTCCTCCAGTGTTCGGGCCCCGATTTCAGCGATCAGATCCCAACGGCCATTGGTGGAATGTACCGCCTGCACTTCGGGATACCCCGCCAGTCGCGCGGTAATGCGCTCCGCCCCGCGCCCTTCGACCCCGATCATCATCAACCCGCGAACCGGTTGGGCCATCACGTCGCCACGGGTCAGCACGGTAAAGCCCTGGATTTCGCCGCTGGCGACCAATCGCTCCATCCGCGCCCGAACGGTCGCCCGGGCCAATCCCATTTCCGCCGCCAGCACCGAAAGAGCCGCCCGGCCATCACGCCTCAGCGCTGCGATCAGGCGTTCATCGACATTGTCCATAATGGCACCTTTTATTGCCGCTTCGATAAATCATATAGGCATTTTGATAATTTTGCTGCTATTTTTTGTCGCAGATTGGCAAGAGATTGCTTCTTAACTTCTATCCATGCCCAAGAAGAGAGGCCCGCAATGACATCCCCTTGTATCCTGATCGGCGCCCCGATCGATTCCGGCCAGAAACGCGAAGGCTGCCTGATGGGCCCCGCCGCCTACAGGGTTGCGGGCCTGCAGCGCAGCCTCGAAGATCTCGGGCGCAAGGTCATCGACAAGGGTGACCTCAAACTCGGCGATCTGCGCGACGTCAGCTGCGACAATCCGGCGGTCCATCACCTCGCTGAAACCGTCGCCTGGACAGAGGCACTGTCAGCGGCAGGCGAAAAGGCCATGGCCAAAGGCTTTCCGATTTTCCTAGGTGGCGATCATTCGCTTTCGCTCGGGTCGGTTGCTGGTGTTGCCCGGCACGCCAAGGCCATCAATCGCCCGCTTTTCGTGCTCTGGCTTGATGCGCATTCCGACTATCATACCCCGATGACTACCCAGTCGGGCAACCTGCACGGCACCCCGGTGGCCTATATCGCCGGACGTGCCGGTTTTGACGCCTTTCCGCCCTTCCCGGCCCCGGTTGCGCCTGAACGTCTGTGCCTTTATGGCATCCGCTCGGTGGACAGTGCCGAACATGCAGGACTGCTGGAATCCGATGCCACCATCTGCGACATGCGGGTTCTCGACGAACGCGGCATCGTGGCGCCCTTGCGTGAATTTCTCGATACCGTGCAGGCGGCAAATGGCCTGCTGCATGTATCTCTCGATGTCGATTTCCTCGACCCGACCATCGCCCCTGCCGTGGGCACCACTGTTCCGGGCGGCATCACCTTTCGTGAGGCGCATCTGGTGATGGAATACCTCCATGAAAGCGGGCTTGTCACCTCGCTCGACCTTGTGGAACTGAACCCCTTCCTTGATGAACGCGGCCGCACCGCCCGCCTGATGGTCGAACTTGTCGGCTCGCTCATGGGCCGCAAGGTGTTTGACCGCCCTACCCGCAGTTTTGGTTAAAGAGAACAAGATGGAACACCTCAACATTGTCCCCTTTGTCAGCGTCGACAACATGATGAAGCTTGTGCTTCACATCGGCCCGGAACAGGTCATGGCCGACATCGCCACCTATATTGAAAGCGATTTCCGCCGTTGGGAAAGCTTTGACAAGACCCCGCGCGTCGCGTCCCATTCAAAGGTCGGGGTGATCGAACTTATGCCCACCTCGGATGGTGAGATGTACGGGTTCAAATATGTGAATGGCCACCCCAAGAACACCAAGGAGGGGCTCCAGACCGTCACCGCCTTTGGTCTTCTGGCCGAGGTTGATACCGGTTATCCGATCCTTTTGACCGAAATGACCATCCTGACGGCGCTGCGCACGGCGGCCATGTCGGCACTGGCGGCGAAATACCTCGCACCGAAGGATGCCAAGGTCATGGCGATGATCGGCAACGGCGCGCAATCCGAATTCCAGGCACTGGCGTTCAAAGCCATCTGCGGCGTGACTGAGGTGCGGTTGTTCGACATCGATCCGGCCGCCACCGGGAAATGCGCCGCCAACCTTGCAGGCTCCGGACTGAAGATCACCGCCTGCAAAACGCCCGAAGAGGCGATTGAAACTGCGGCTATCATAACCACCGTGACCGCCGACAAACAGAATGCCACGATCCTGACCGACAACATGGTCGGCGCCGGTGTTCATATCAACGCCATCGGTGGCGATTGCCCCGGCAAGACCGAGCTTCACCGCGATATCCTGCTGCGCTCGGGCATCTTTGTCGAATACCCGCCTCAGACCCGCATCGAAGGAGAAATCCAGCAGCTTGACCCCGACCATCCGGTCACCGAACTTTGGCAGGTCATCACCGGTGCGGCCACCGGTCGGCAGAATGCCCGCCAGATCACCCTGTTTGATTCCGTCGGCTTCGCGATCGAGGATTTTTCGGCCCTGCGCTACATCCACGACAAACTGAAAACCCTGCCCTTCAGCGACCCGCTTGACATGATCGCCGACCCCGATGACCCGCGCGATCTCTACGGCATGCTGCTGCGGGCAAAATGAATCTGCCGCATTAGGATCGAGCGGGCAGGAAGGCTCTCGGCGGTTCGGAGACAGAAGTCCCCGAACCGCCCGCCAATCACCCTTGCGCTAGCTGGGGCAAGGCACTATTCCCGCGCCCATGACCCAGCATCAGCGCCTTCTCATCATCGACTTCGGCAGCCAGGTGACGCAGCTCATCGCACGACGCCTGCGCGAACTGAACGTCTATTGCGAAATTCACCCCTACAACCGTGTGGATGAGGGGTTTCTCAAGGAATTCGCCCCTCAGGCGGTAATCTTTTCGGGGGGGCCGGCCTCGGTCTTTGCCGATGGTGCTCCGATGCCGCCCAAGGGCGTTTTTGACCTCGGCGTCCCGATCCTCGGCATCTGCTACGGCCAACAGGTGATGATGCATCTGCTCGGCGGCAAGGTTGAACGCGGCCACGGTACCGCCGAATTCGGCCGCGCCTATGTTACACCGACAAAAGACAGCATCGCGCTGCTCGATGGCTGGTTTACTGATAACCGCGAACAGGTCTGGATGAGCCACGGCGATCATGTGAGTGAAATCGCCCCGGGTTTTGCAGTCTACGGCACCTCGCCCAACGCGCCCTTCGCCATCACCGCCGACCCGGTGCGGCATTTCTATGCCGTCCAGTTCCACCCCGAAGTGCACCACACCCCCAAGGGCGCCAGGCTTTACGAAAATTTCATCCGCCTCG
>JAOUMG010000178.1 GCA_029881635.1 Paracoccaceae bacterium
GTCCTAACCGATGAATGGCGATCGGGACATATGATGAGCGACAGGCTGGAGACTCTAACGGCTGTGCTTCTATCTGCAGCCCAAAAGGCCGGTGCCGATGCAGCCGATGCTCTGGCCGTGGATGGCAGGTCGGTATCCGTAGATGTGCGTGCGGGAAAGCTGGAACAGGCCGAGCGATCTGAAGGGATTGAAATCGGGCTCAGGGTTCTGATCGGACAGCGTCAGGCTTGTGTTTCCGCCTCTGATATCTCGGATCGGACCATCCATGAAATGGCCGAGCGCGCCGTGGCGATGGCCCGAGAGGCCCCCGAAGACAGCAGCCTTGGCCTTGCTGATCCTTCGCAGCTTGCGAAAGACTGGGATCTTGCGGCGCTGGATCTTGCTGATCCTTCGGCAGAACCCGATCCGGCAGATTTGGAAGACGATGCCCGAAAGGCAGAAACGGCTGCACTTGCCGTCAAGGGGATCTGCCAGTGTCAGGCCGCCTCGGCAGGCTATGGCCGGCGTTCGGTTCATCTTGCCGCCTCAAACGGGTTTTCCGGGGGTTACACACGAACATCGCGGTCCATTTCCGCCGTCGCGATCACCGGCGAAGGACTGGCAATGGAGCGCGACTGGGCGGCTGAAAGCCGCACCTATCAATCAGAACTGCCAAGCCCTGATGAAATTGGCCAGTTGGCGGGGATGCGCGCCGCTGAACGTGCCGGTGCGCGAAAACCAAAGACTGGCGCATATCCGGTTTTGTTTGACGAACGCATCGCCTCTGGCCTGATTGGGCATCTGTTGGGGGCGATTAACGGGTCGGCCATTACTCGGGGAGCATCCTGGTTGCGGGATGCGTTAGGTACACAAGTGTTACCCTCGGGTCTGACTATTCTGGAAGATCCGCTTCGCCCCCGCATTTCCGGATCCCGCCCCTTTGATGGCGAAGGCCTGCCAACCCGGCCCCGTGCTATCGTCGATGATGGCATTTTGACGGGTTGGACGCTGGATCTGGGCACGGCGCGGCGGCTGGGCATGGCTTCTACCGCCTCTGCCGCCCGCGGGACATCAGCGCCACCATCGCCGTCGGTTTCAAACATTGCGCTAACCCAAGGGAACAAAAACCGGGCCGGGTTGCTGGCCGACATGGGTACCGGTTTTCTGGTTACCTCGATGATCGGCAGTTCGATCAATGCGACGACGGGCGATTATTCACGGGGTGCTTCTGGTTTCTGGGTCGAAAACGGCCAGATCGCCTATCCGGTGAACGAATGCACCATCGCGGGTAATTTGCGTGAAATGCTGATGCGGATCACGCCGGCCAATGATGCACGCCAGCATCTTTCGCATGTCGTTCCCAGTCTTCTTGTCGAAGGTCTGACCATTGCCGGTGAGTGACATTTCGCTATTGACCGATGCCGCATATGCGGCGGGTGACATTGCCCGACGGTTCTGGCGTCAGGACGCGGAAGTCTGGGACAAGGCAGATGACGCAGGTCCGGTGACCGAGGCCGACCTCGCCGTCAATGAAATGCTGGCTGAAAAACTTCGCAAGGCGCGCCCCGATTATGGGTGGCTGTCGGAAGAAACACCTGACGCAGGCGAAAGACTTGCCGCTGATCGGGCTTTCATCATTGATCCGATTGACGGCACTCGCGCCTTTATTGCGGGGGAAAAGACCTTTTCGCACTCGCTCGCCATTGCGGAACGGGGGCGTATCATTGCGGCCGTGGTCTATCTGCCAATGTATGACGCGCTTTATGCAGCAACAGAGGATAGTGCCGCCACTCGCAATGGCGCGCCTATCCGTGTGACTGAACCCTCGGGCGCCCAGAATGCCACGTTATTGACGGCGCGGGTAAACCTTGCCCCAGAGCATTGGCAGGATGGAACGCCACCGCCGGTAAAACGGGAATTTCGGGCATCCATTGCCTACCGTCTTTGCCTGGTGGCCGAGGGGCGTTTTGACGGCATGCTGACGTTGCGGCCAACCTGGGAATGGGACATCGCGGCAGGTGACCTGATTGCCCGGCAGGCAGGTGCCCGCGTAACAGACAGCGCCGGTTCACCTATCGGATACAATGCACCAAAACCGGCTGCTGCCGGGATATTGGCGGCAGGCCAACGCCTGCACCGCGATCTGATCGGGCGTATTCGTCCCTGAAACGGGGTTTCCGGCCCTTGGCCTTTATTCGGCCGAAGATCTTCAGCCCAAAGTCTGAAACAAGACCCGACCCCTGACCGCAGTTCAGTAACCCATGATGTGACAGTTCTGTGTCATGGGCGCTGACCGGAGCGCCGTCACAATACAGGCGCACAAATGCAAATCATTGATCCCAGTAACTTTCTAGTAGAACTCGTCTTGAGGTTCGCCATTGATGTCGTCGCGATGGTCTCGCTGGTCTTCGGCATGTACTACCGGCGTTACCGTGACAAGGAACTCGCCACAGCGGCGTCGATGTTCAACATTTTTGCCTTTGCGGTTCTGACGATCCTGTCATCGGTCGAATTCAGCATCGCTGCGGGTTTCGGGCTTTTCGCAATTCTGGCGCTGTTCAGCCTCAGATCAGAAACGATCAGCAAAGTTGAGATCTCGTATTTCTTTGGATCCATCGGGTTGGCCGTAATCTGCTCGGTCATGGGCACCAGCCTGACGCTGGTCGCGACGATTGCCACCTTCGTAATCGTTGCCGCCTGGATCATTGATCATCCGAGAATGCTCAGATCGTCCAGCAGCGCCAAACTGACGCTCGACCGTATCGAGCCGCAGATTCTTTCCGACTACGAAAGCATGCGCAGCGAACTGTCGGGTCGTCTGGGAGTTGAGGTGATGACCTTCCAGATCCTGGAGGTGAATTATGTCAATGACCTCGTCCGGCTCAATGTCTTTTACCGCAAGCAGGAAACCCTATGACCGCACATGCCCCAAATCTTGACCTTGAATGGTTGACGGACTGTTTCAAAGGTATCTCGCTTGAAGATCTGAACGCCAAGGCGGGCATGATGGCGCGAATGGATAACAAATACGTGCTGCGCCGGTCAGAGTTGAAAAGAGTCATGCCGGAACTGGCAAAGCGATTTGATATTCTCGATATCGATCAACGACGCATTTTTACCTATGATACGCGGTATTTTGACGATGCGGGACGCAGTGCCTATCAAGAGCACCATCAAGGCAGGCGGCAGGGCTTTAAGGTTCGCGTGCGACGCTATGCCGATGCGGGGCTTTGCTTTCTTGAGGTGAAAGTGAAGGGCCTACGGGGTATGACGGTCAAGCACCGTATCCCCTATAATCCTGCGCAAAGCGGGTATCTGACCAACGCTGCTGTCGAATTTGCCGGGAACGTTTACAGCGACCACTACGGCAAGCCATTCGGATACCGTCTGCAATGGGCAATGGATGTCCGCTACAAGCGCATCACCCTTGTTGCAGGGGACGGCGGCGAACGCATGACGATCGACACCGATCTGCAATACAGGTCATCCAAACGTTCGCTTAGCCTGGGCACAGATGTCTTTATCGTCGAAACCAAATCCGATCAGGGGCGTGGTTTTGCAGATAAATGCCTGCGTAACGTACATGAACGCCCTTTGAAGAAATGTTCAAAATACTGTCTGGGTATGGCGGCGCTGGGCGAGGTTTCGCGGTACAATCTATTTATGCCGACAATGCGGAAACTTGGAATGATTGGCCAGGAACCGGCGGATCAGCAAATGCTGGCCTGTGCCTGAGGCTGATCGCCATCATTTCGCGTACATGCGTTTCTTGCGGTCCCGGGTCTGTTTTGTAGCCTCGTCTGTTCCATCATGAAATGTGCCGAACCAACGGTCCCAGGGCATTTCCTGATTGCCGTAATTGCACTCGAAAAAGCGGTGATGGAGTGTGTGGTAGAACGTACCCAGCGCGAGGCGGCGCTTGTCCTTGATCAGCAGGTCTTCGTATCCTGTATGGCTCATCGCGGCGCCCGGCCCCTGATAGATCAGGTGAAAGATCAGATGAACCGGATGGGTGGCAACGATCCAGTGAATGCAGATGGTAGAGAAATACAGCATGGCTTCGAACGGATGCATCGCCATGCCCGACCAGGGGCCAATGTTGATGTTACGGTGATGGAGCGAATGAAATCGTGTGTAGAAAAAGGGCACATGCAGTAACCGATGCGCCCAATAAAAGTGAAACGCCGACCAGATCGGCATCAGTATCAGTGCAGCGACGAACCAAATGGGATTCGACGCGAATGTGATGGTGGGCGCATAGCCGTTGGCCATCATCCAGACGGTCACCACCTGAAATATGGTCCAGGCTGTCACGCCACTTGCCAAGGTCCAGAACATATTGTCGCGGACCTGATCGGCGAATTTGAAGGTTCGGTTGTTCCGTACCTGATCGCGGCCATCAAACTTCAGAATCTTGGCTTGCCCGCGAATGATGTAGAAGTACCAGTGCAACGCACCGGCGCTGAAAAACATGATCGCCAGATTGATTACATAGGTCTGGGCGATCCAACCGACGGCGAATGTCTTTGAATCTTCCAGCGAGGGGTAAAGCAAATACCAGGCCGCGATGGCGACAATCAGCAGCATCACCCGTTCGCTAAGCATCAGCCAGTTATGTGCAAACCAACGCGCGAAAAATCCCGCATCTGGCGGCCAGCGAAAGATTGATGGGTCAGCCAGCGGAAGATCCGGATGATAGTTCCAGTCCCCTTTCGGTTCACTGGGCATATGTCGACCCTTCCGAGTCGAGTATGGCCTTGATTTCGCGCAGGTGGGCGTCGCACTGGCCAGGGTAATCGTCCAGTTCCTGTGCTGTCTTTTCAGCGATTTCATCGCTCAGAACGCGCAGCGGTCGACCGGTTTGCAGGGCACGAATGTAGGTTTCGGCAGCCCGTTCAAAATAATAAAGCCGGTTAAAGGTGTCGGCCACGTCGCTGCCGATAATCAGCACCCCGTGATTGCCCATGATCATCACCCGGACCTTGGGGTCGGTCAGCATTCCCGCGCAGCGCGCGCCTTCGCTTTCAAAGGCAAGCCCGCCATAACCTTCGTCAATCACATAGCGGTTGTAGAAAGTCGCGCAATTCTGGTCGATCGGCGGCAGGCTACTGTCGGCAAGACTGGCCAGAACCGTGGCGTGGATCGAGTGTACATGCATGACACAACGGGCATGCCGGACATGCCGGTGTATCGAACCGTGCAGACCCCAGGCTGTTGGGTCGGGCGCATTGGGGCCTTTCAGAGTATTGGCGTCATTCGCATCAATCAGCAGAAGATCACTGGCGCGGATACGCTCAAAATGCATCTGATTGGGATTCATCAGGAATTGGCTGCCGTCCTCATTCACGGCAAGTGAAAAGTGGTTGGCGACGCCTTCATGCATGTTCAATCGTGCAGTCCAGCGGAATGCGGCGGCCAGATCAATCCGCTCTGGCCAAAAGGCCATGTTCTGTGCGGAAATT
>JAOUMG010000180.1 GCA_029881635.1 Paracoccaceae bacterium
CCCCTGACCTTGCCGTCCTGATGCTGACCGAGGTCGACTACCGCACCGGGCGCAAACATGACATGGCGCGGCTCGTTGCCAAGGCCCATGCGGCGGGGGCGCTGGTGGTCTGGGATCTGGCGCATTCTGCGGGGGCCATCCCCGTTGATCTGACCGGTGCAAATGCTGATTTTGCCGTGGGTTGCAGCTATAAATACCTCAATTCCGGTCCCGGCGGCCCAGCCTTTATCTATGTCGCCCCGCGCCTTGCCGACCGGGTGCGCCCGGCACTTTCCGGCTGGCTTGGCCACGAAAGCCCCTTCGCCTTCGATCTGGGATACCGCCCCGGACAGGGGATTGAGCGGATGCGCGTCGGCACGCCGCCGGTTCTGCAAATGGCCGCATTTGAAGCCTCCATGGACATCTGGGATCAGGTGCAGATGGCAGATGTGCGCGCCCGATCGATAGAACTGACCGAAGCTTTCATCAAGGGCACCGAAGCCGCCTGCCCCACGCTCACCCTCGCCTCTCCGCGTGACCCGGCCCAGCGCGGCAGTCAGGTCAGTTTCCGCCACCCGCAAGGCTACGCCATCATGCAGGCGCTGATCGCACGGGGTGTCATCGGCGATTTCCGCGCGCCCGATACGTTGCGCTTTGGCTTTACCCCGCTTTACACCTCGATGGACGATGTCACGGGCGCCGTCGCAATCCTGAAAGACATCATGGAGGGCGATCTCTGGGACCGGCCCGAATACATGACCCGCGCCAAGGTGACGTGACCGGCACAACCGTTTTCACCCCTGAAATACCACCGCATCCTTGGCGCTTCTTCACCGATGCCGTGCCTGTCAACCGATTGCCCGGCGCCCTCTGCCGAAGTGATCAAGGTCAACGGGAACCGGCAGCATGCATCTAATGCACGGCTGAAATCACCTTTCCCTACGGAACCCTGCCTCGGCATAACCCTTCAGCGCCTCGACCCGGCTTGTATCTTTCAAGATGAGGCCACGACCGGGTCACATTTTCGCCCTCATTGGTCGCGTATCACCACTAGACCGTCACACGCCTGAAATGTTGGGCACGTTGTCGGGTGGAATGGCCCTTTGCGCCCGTATGAAAGTGTGTAAGGCTTACGATGCCCACTGGTTATCTCGTCTCGCTTGGAAACAACACGCTCAACAGCGGCGATGTAATCAGCGGCGGTACTGTCACATTCACTACCCAGACGTCACTCGGCGCCGGGCAATGGACCTGGAGCGGCACCGACGGCGGCACCACCTACACCAACGCGGTTGAACCTGGGAACTATTACCTTGCCACCGACGGCAACATCTATTTCGTCCCGAGCTTCGGACCCGTCACCACACTGACGTCATCGACCGTCACCTCATCGCCTTCGTTCACGGCGATCATGGGCACCAGCGGCGGCGACAGTCTGAACGGCACGGGTGTCGCGGACACCATCTATGGCGGCAACAGCACAAGCCCTACCGGCACCGGCAATGACACGATCAGCGCCGGAGCAGGCAATGACGTGGTTTTCGCTGGCGACGGCAACGATTCGATCGAGGGTGGCGCTGGCGCTGACACGATCTATGGTGGTGCTGGGTCCGATACGGCCAGTTACGCAACCTCCACCTCGGCGGTGAATGTCAACCTTGCGACCGGCACGGCATCGGGCGGGCATGCCACCGGCGATGTGCTCAACAGTATCGAAAACCTTACAGGATCGGCCTTCAACGATACGCTCACCGGCAATGCCGCGGCAAACGTCATCTCGGGCGGCGCTGGCAATGACACGATTAGTGGCGGCGATGGCAATGATACCCTGAACGGTGGCGACGGCGCCGATTCTGTCTCTGGCGGCCTTGGCAACGATTCCATTCTCGGCGGCATTGGCAATGACACGCTCAATGGCGATGACGGGGCCGATACGATCGCGGGCGGTGCAGGGGCCGACACGATCTCCGGCGGCGCGGGCAACGATCAGATTTCCGGCGATGACGGTGCAGATTCTCTTTCCGGCGGCACCGGAAGTGACACCATAACCGGCGGGATCGGCAATGACACGATTTCCGGCGGCGATGGTGCGGATTCGCTCGACGGTGGCGCAGATGCCGACCTGATCACCGGTGGCACGGGCAATGACACGATTGCGGGCGGCGATGGCAGCGACACGATCTATGGCGGCACGACCGTAACCGGCGGATCCGAAAGCCTGAACTGGATCAACCAGGGCGTTGACGGTACCAACCTTTCAGGTGGCTTCACCCAGGATACCGGCGGCATGAATGTGTCCGTTGGCTTCACGAACAACGGTAGCAACACCGCGATTGAAACGACCAGCGACGCCCAGTATCTGACCGGTTCGCCCTATACCGCCGGTTCTGGGCTTTACCTGACCGGCAATGGCGGCCCGAACGTCACGACCAACCTGACATTCAATCCCGAAGCTGGCAGCGGCCTGTCGGATGAGGTCACGGGCCTGACTTTCCGCATCAATGATGTGGATGGCGGGGGCTGGCTCGACGTCATCACGATCACAGCACTCGACGCCGACGGCAATCCCGTATCGGTCACAATAACACCGCTGGGTGATGATACCGTTGCGGGCAATACGATCACCGCCAGCGGTCTCGGCGACTCTGTGACTAGTGTCGGCGGCGCGGTTGACGTCTCCATCCCCGGACCTTTGCATTCGATCCAGATTACCTATTCCAATGGCGGCACCTCCGGCCAGGCATTGTGGATCACCGATGTCCACTACACCACCGTCCCTGCCGATGATGGCGATGACGTCATCAACGGCGGTGCGGGCGGCGATCTGATCTATGCGGGCCTCGGCGCAGATACCGTCGCCGGTGGCAGCGGCAACGACACCATCCATCTTGGCGCAGGCGACAACGTCAATGATGTCATCGATGTAAATGACGGCGACGGCAACGATCTTGTCTATGATTTCATTGCCCCGACGCCCAATGGCGACGGCACCTATACAGGTTACGACCGCTTTGACATCTCGGACCTGACAGACAGTTCGGGCAATACGGTCAAGGCATGGGAAGTGACCGTCACCGACACCAATGGCGACGGCACCGGCGACGCCATCCTCACCTTTCCAAACGGCGAAAGCGTCACGCTGGTTGGTGTCCTACCGACCCAGGTCGACAGTATCGCCGAACTGAACGCCATCGGCATTCCCTGCTTTACCAGAGGCACCCGCATCGCCACGCCATCAGGCGAACGCCTTATCGAGGATCTCGGCGCGGGCGATCAGGTCGTAACACTTGACCACGGCGTCCAGCCCATCCGCTGGATCGGGTCGCGGCGGGTCGCCGCCATAGGTCCTTTGGCCCCTGTCCTGATCCCCGCAGGGGTCTTGGGCAACCAGCGTGACATCAAGGTTTCACAACAACACCGGATGCTTCTGACCGGCTGGCAGGCCGATCTGTATTTCGGTGAGCCTGAGGTTCTTGTCGCCGCCAAGCATCTGATCGGTCGTGCCGGTATCCGCCCGGTGACGGGCGGCGAAGTGGAATATTTCCATATTCTCTTTGACCGGCACGAAATCATCTTGGCCGAAGGTAGCCCCAGCGAAAGCTTCCATCCCGGCCAACAGGGCCTTGCTGCGTTTGATCATGCGGCCCGCGACGAGGTGCTTGCGCTCTTTCCAGACCTCACCGGCATCAATGCGGGCGCCAACTGGACCATGGCGCGGCGGTGCCTGAAGGCGCATGAAGCCGCCGTGATCAGTTTTGCGCCACCCGACGAGGTAGCGGCCCGCAAACGCGCCTGACCGAGCCGCCAAGATCGGCATTGGCCGCAGCCAACTGACTAATTTCAGAAAACGCCGTTGGCTTTTTGCACCGCGCGAATAAAGGCGACCACGGCGGCGATATCTGCTTCGCCCATCCCCTCAACCGGAGGCATATCGCCAAATTTCCAGTGATGGGCCGGTGCGCCGACCCGGATCGCCGAAACAAAGGCGGCGTCGCCATGATGGTTCGGCTCATAGTATTTATGCAGCAGTGGCGGGCCCTTCTGGTCCACACCATTCAGCTCCACCCCATGACAGGCGCTGCATTTCGCCTCATAGGCGGCCTGCCCGGTCAAGAGTACGCCGGTCAATTCGGGCATGACCACTGGTTTACCTGCCTCGACTGAGGTTTTGTCAGTGCCCACACCCTTGCTGTAGATGACGACGGCAGCCAGGGCCAAGGCCGATACAAGACCAATTGCAAGATTGCGCATTAACACCCCTCTCGACCATCATTGGAAACAGCTAGGTACAGCTCAGCCCGGCAAAAAATACTCTCACGCCGATTTCAGGCATTCTACAATCCTCGGACGGTTAGCCCAGGCCTTTACCGCCGCGCCAAAGGCCGTGAAAAGCGGGCGTGACACGGGGTCATTGGCCGCATTGTATTCAGGATGCCACTGGACTGACAGCGTGAATCCCGGCGCGCCCTTGACGTAAAGCGCCTCGGCGGTTTCATCGGGGGCCCAGCCGTCTATGACAACGTCTTTTCCGGTTGTTTTGATTCCCTGCCCGTGGAGCGTGTTGGTCATGACCTCGGCCGACCCGAGCAGTTCCCGGAAAGGTCCGTCTTGTGAAAAACTCACCATGTGGCGCAGCGCAAATTTCTCCTCGATCGACCCTTCGGGCGGCATCCGGTGGTTCATCCGCCCGGGCAGATCGCGAATCTCGGGGTAAAGCGTGCCCCCAAGGGCAACGTTGACCTCCTGAAAACCCCGGCAGATGCCGAAAAAGGGCTGACCGCGTTCGACACAGGCCCGCACAAGCGGCAGTGTTACGGCGTCGCGACAGCGATCAAAGACGCCATGCGCCTCGGTCGGCGCCTCGCCATATTCCTCGGGATGAACATTGGGCCGCCCACCGGTTAGCAAAAACCCGTCGCAGGTTTCCAAGAGTTCGTCGACCGTTACAAGACGCGGATCGCTGGGGATCAAAAGCGGCAGACACCCGGCAACCTCGGCCACCGCGAAAGATGTCATGGTTCCAACAGCATGAACGGCATAGTTGTCGTTCAACATGTTCATATTGCCGATGATACCGACAACCGGTCGCGCCATTTTCATTCCGTCCTATGCCCAGTCGGGCGCATTCATTTCACCAGGATCTGTACCCATCTGTCTGCTGCCCTCGACCGGGAAATTTTCAGCGTGTTGCAACAGGCGAACGCGTTCAACACAGATTAAGCCGACCTTGCGCCAAGGGAAAGCCCTGCTTGCGCACAGTGGCCCTGCGTCTCCTCCTGCCCTGATCCGGAAACACCGGGATCATTTCCACTCACTCACGCCTCAGGCTGGAAACCTGCAGCGCGAATCCCTGCCTCGCCGGCCAGTGCATCATTGTCGGATGTGTCGCCCGTAACACCTACAGCTCCAACGATGGTTCCACCCGCATCACGCACCAGCAATCCGCCC
>JAOUMG010000181.1 GCA_029881635.1 Paracoccaceae bacterium
CACATGGCAACGCAAAAAATAACCATCGGCATTATCGGTGGTTCGGGCATGCTCGGGCGCGCTATGGCTTTGGCCCTGCTCGGACAAAAAGCGGTCACCCCCGCCAATCTCTGGATATCAAACCGCAGTGGCAGCCGCGCAGGTTTCGAGGCTTTTGCGGACGTGATCATCACCCCTGACAATCAGGCCCTCGCAGATGCCTGTGATCTGATCCTGCTATCGGTGCCACCGGCGCTGGCCCCAAAGATCAATATCAAGGCCCCGGACCGGCTTGTCATTTCTGTCATGGCCGGGGTCAGCCTAAGCCGCCTGCAGGACCTGACCGGCGCCCGCCGCGTTGTTCGCGCCATGAGCAGCCCTGCCGCCGAACGCGGCCTCGCCTATTCGCCGTGGACAGCCAGCCCCGCCGTCACCGCCGGTGACCGCGCGCTTCTCCGCACGCTCTTTGAGGCTTGCGGCAAAACCGATGAGGTCGCCGATGAGGCGCAGATCGAAACCTTTACCGCCCTGACCGGCCCGACCCCCGGCTTTGTCGCCTATTACGCCGATTGCATGATCGCCTATGCCACCGAAACCGGCATTGCCCCGGAAATCGCCGACCGGGCGATCCGGCAGCTATTCCTTGCGGCAGGGCAAATGATGGCGGATGGTCCCGCCCCCCGCGATCACGTGCAGCAGATGGTGGACTATGCGGGCACCACAGCGGCAGGTCTCACCGCAATGCGCGCCTCACCGATCAGGGATGCCATTGCCAAAGGCCTCGCGGCCTCAGTCGCCAAGGTCAGGACCATGGGGTAAACCCCGCACCTTTCCGTGACACCTGATAATTTTCTGCACTGCAGCAATCCAAACCTCTTTCGCTGACCGGGGCAATCAGCTAAGGGGCCGTGTCCTTAACACGAGGAGACCCGAGAATGGGCTACAGAGTCGTCGTCGCCGGTGCCACCGGGAATGTGGGCCGCGAAATGCTGAACATCCTTGCCGAACGGGAATTCCCCGTCGACGAGATTGCCGCGCTTGCCAGCCGCAAATCGCTGGGCACGGAAATCAGCTTTGGCGACAAGACACTGAAGACCCTCGATCTCGATACATTCGACTTCACCGGCTGGGATATCGCGCTTTTTGCCGTCGGTTCCGAGGCAACCAAGAAATATGCGCCCAAGGCTGCGGCCTCTGGCTGTGTGGTCATCGATAACTCGTCGCTTTACCGCTATGATCCCGACGTGCCGCTGGTGGTGCCCGAGGTGAATGCCGACGCGGTGCTGGGCTACCAAAAGAAGATGATCATCGCCAATCCCAACTGCTCGACCGCGCAGATGGTGGTGGCGCTGAAACCGCTCCATGACCGCGCCCGGATCAAGCGGGTGGTGGTTTCTACCTACCAGTCGGTTTCCGGTGCCGGCAAGGAAGGCATTGACGAGCTGTGGGATCAGACCAAATCCATCTACAACCCGGTCGACAACAAGCCCCCCAGGAAGTTCACCAAGCAGATCGCCTTCAACGTGATCCCGCATATCGATGTCTTTCTTGACGACGGATCGACCAAGGAAGAATGGAAAATGGTGGCCGAGACGAAAAAGATCCTCGACAAGGCGATCAAGGTTACCGCGACCTGCGTGCGCGTGCCGGTCTTTGTCGGCCATTCCGAGGCGATCAATATCGAGTTCGAGGATTTCCTCGACGAGGACGAAGCCCGCGACATCCTGCGCGAGGCTCCGGGCGTCATGGTCGTCGATAAACGCGAAGATGGCGGCTACATCACCCCCATTGACTGCGTTGGCGACTATGCAACCTTCGTCAGCCGCATCCGCACCGATGGCACGATCGAAAACGGCCTCAATATGTGGGTCGTCTCCGACAACCTGCGCAAAGGTGCTGCACTCAACGCGGTGCAGATCGCCGAAGTGCTTGGCAACCGGTGCTTGAAGAAGGGCTGAAAAGCCCGTCTGCCCAGCGCCACATAGCATCGAACCCCGTAGGGCGGGCTTCAGCCCGCCTTACCGCGCCCCTAAACAACCTCCGCCCATGCCCATAGGGCGGGCTTAAGCCCGCCACCCCGGCAATGCGCTTTGACAAACACCTCGGCGATATCCGCTCAGCTTTGCCCGGCCGCGGCCAGAACCTTTTGAAGGTCGCTGTATTCCTCGCAAGTTCCACATAGCTTTTTCAGCCGACCGAGATTCGCCTTCGCCTGATCGAACTCTCCGGTCTCAACAAATAACTCGCCCTGATATTCCAGTGCGCCCAGATGCTTTGGGTCGATCTTCAGCGCGGTTCTGTAATAGGCAGCGGCATCGGGATATTTCTTCAGCTTCCGGTTCGAATAACCCAGCAAATTCCATGCATCGGCATTGTTGGGGTCCGTCTTGACCAGCTTTTTCAGCGTGCGGATCGCGTTGCGGTACTGCCCCGCATCCACGGCTGCCTTGGCATCCTGATAGCTTGGCTGGGCAGTGTTCGTTGAACTATCGCTGCCGCCCGATCCCGCCGCCAGAACAGGCAGCGCAGGCATTGTCAGAAATGCCGCCAGCAACGTGGCCGCAACGATTTTTGGGGCAGGTGCAACGATCATGGCAAATCCTCTTTCTGGGAACCCGCCCATCAATAACACGGGCAGAGAGCTGCCAAGAATCACAAATCGGCGAGCGGGGCCCGCCGGCGATTTATCGTTGAAAACCGGAACTGCCCGGATGTCCCTTGGTATTTACAGCGGCTCGAATTTCCGGGTGCTGGCGTCGAATTCGTGCAAACCACCCTCGCCGATATCGGTCCAGAGACCATGCAGCGTCAGATTATCGGATTCGACCGCTTCCTTGACAAAGGGGAAGGTCATCAGGTTGTCGAGACTGACCAGCACCGCCTCTTTTTCCAGCGCGGTCAGACGCTCATCGTCGGGCAGGTCACGGACGCGGTCATATCCGGGGCGAAGGATATCCATCCAGCGGCCGACAAAGCTGGTTTTTTCCTCAAGCGCGGGCGCGTGGCCGGAACACATGTCGTCGCAGCCCTTAACCCCCCCGCAACTGGAATGACCGACCACAATGATATGCGCCACCTTCAGCGCCGTTACCGCATATTCAACTGCCGCCGATGTGCCGTGATGCTCTCCGTCCGGAACGTAGGTCGGCACCAGATTGGCGATGTTGCGGTGGATGAAGAATTCCCCCTGATCCGCTCCGAAAATGGAGGTCACATGCACCCGGCTGTCACAGCACGAAATGACCATCGCCCGTGGACGCTGCCCGTCTTCGGCCAGACGGCGGTACCAGACGTGGTTTTCCGCCCAGGTTGTCGCTTTCCACCCGTGATAGCGCTGCACAAGATAGGTTGGCAGTGGTTTCGCATGATTCATTTTTTCACCCTTGGCGGTTGCTGCGCCTTCATACGCTCCATGTGTATCGCATTCGACAGGTTTTCCACCCCCACATCAACGATTTCTTGAGCCTCTGCCGACAATGTCGCACCACGCGTGGGGCGTAGGTTCGGAGGGTGAAAGGTGGCAAAACTTGCGGTTTTGCGGCACGAGGAAGGTGTCCGGCTGAATTCGGATTGCCTGGTGGCGCTATATTCCCGGTTGGGCGAAGCGGGTGCTGAATTGTTCATGGTGCAGGCTTTGGAGGAATTGTCGGTGCGATTGCGCGATATGCAACGATTTACCGATGCTGACGATCCGGAGGAACTGATACGAAATGCACGCCGGCTGGCATTGGCAGCCGACCAGATCGGGATGAGCAGCCTTGCGCGCGTCGCGCGCGACGTTGCACAGGCCGTGGGGGCTGGCGATGTGCCGGGTCGGGCCGCCACGATCGCCCGGATGATGCGCATCGCTGACAGATCCCTGACCGCTGTCTGGGACATGCAGGACGTGATCTTGTGAAAGGCACCCCTTGCAGGCGCTGACTGTGCAGGTAGTCTGACGGATGTATCAACCGATAGGCCCATCATGCCATTTGCATTCGCAGACCTTTCTGCCAAATCCCTGCCGCTCTATCTGGTAAGTGAACCGGACGCCCCGGCCTTTATCGCTGCGCGCAACGCCCCGGAAGGCAAGTGGCTCAAATCTGCCGGATTTACTGCTGCGCTGAGGCAAATATGCGTGCTGCCCGGCCCTGATGGTGCCCCGGCGGGGGCGGTTTTCGGCTGCGGTTCTGCCGACGCGCGCAAGCGCAGCCGTCTCAACCTGGCAGAGGCGGCAGCCAAGCTGCCCGAAGCGGACTGGCACCTGGAAGGCAGCCTTGATCAGCGCGAGGCGGAAGAGGCGGCCCTGGCCTGGCTGCTCGGGTCCTACCGGTTTACGAGGTACAAGACCGCGCCCGTGCCAAAGGCAAGGCTGAAAGCGCCTGCAGGTGTCGATGCGTCACGCATTCTGGCCATTGCCGAGGGTGAGGCATTGACCCGCAACCTGATCAATACGCCAGCCTCCGAAATGGGGCCGGAGGAGCTGGAAACTGAATTCCTGGCACTGGCGAAACGGTTTTCCGCCAAGACCGAGGTTGTGCGCGGCGACGCACTTTTGAAAAAAAACTTCCCGCTGATCCATACCGTCGGGCGTGCATCGACACGCGCACCGCGCCTGCTGGCGCTAAATTGGGGAACCAAGGGCCCCAGACTTACGCTGGTGGGAAAAGGTGTTTGTTTCGATACCGGCGGGCTCGACATCAAACCGGCAAGCTCCATGGGGTTGATGAAAAAGGATATGGGCGGGGCTGCGACTGTCATGGGGCTGGCGCAGATGATCATGGCGCTGGGCCTGAAGATACGGCTGCGGGTACTGATCCCGGCAGTCGAAAACGCCATCTCCGGCAATGCGTATCGCCCACAGGATATCTTGACCAGCCGCAAGGGCCTGACAGTGGAAATCAACAACACCGATGCCGAAGGACGGCTGGTTCTGGCCGATGCGCTTGCCCTGGCGGATGAGGAAACCCCCGATCTGATCGTGTCGATGGCGACATTGACAGGGGCTGCGCGGGTGGCTGTCGGCCCCGATCTCGCGCCGTTTTATTGCGATGATGACGCGGCATCCGATGCTGTTGCGAAAGCGGGCGGCATGGTCGCGGACCCGGTCTGGCGTATGCCGTTCTGGACCCCTTATGAGGCGTTGATCGAACCGGGCATCGCCGATCTTGATAATGCGCCCGGCGGGGGCATGGCCGGGTCCATCACGGCGGCCTTGTTCTTGCGCCGGTTTGTTACGGCCACACCCCGATATATGCATTTCGATATTTATGGCTGGCAACCAAAGGCTGAACCCGGCCGCCCGAAGGGCGGTGTCGGGCAGGGCGCCCGCGCTTTGTTGGATGCCTTGCCGCAGTTGCTGGGTCTATGACCGATCGCCGACTCACCCCTGCGAATGCCCGCGTTGCCCATGTTTCGCTGCAAGGGGCCGTGACGGGCGTACGCCTGGTCGAAGGCGAATG
>JAOUMG010000182.1 GCA_029881635.1 Paracoccaceae bacterium
ATCGTGCACGGATGATGCTGGACATGATGTCAGAAGAATGGGAACAAGTGTCCTGTTCGTCACTAATGCCAAATTGGGCGGGTCTTTATAGATATCTTCTGCAGTCGCCACGAAAATACGGCCAATCCGCAACACTTTTCGGCGGGATACAGCCACACGCTTCTGTTTTTTCTTTTCATCTTAGAGAGTATATGTTTGTGTTCGAAGCGAAGCTGTCTGTTTTGGCGGCTCGTTTTGGTTAGAGCGGAGAAATGAAATGAAAAAGATTGCTACCCTTGCAGTTGTTCTGGGCCTTTCGGCCAGCGCTGCTTTTGCTGGCGGCTACGCAGCCCCAATGGTTGAAGCAGAGCCGATGGTTGAAGCTGCTACCAGCTCTTCGGGCCAGGGCCTGATTATTCCGGCACTGCTGCTGATCGGCATTGCCGCGGCGGCATCTTCGGGTACCTGATTCTTTAATATTTTCGATCTGTCGAAAAATATTGGAACGGCCAAAAAGGCCGGACAGTTTTGCTGCCCGGTCTTTTGCCTTGATCCTAGTGCAGTGTTTACCTGAATTTCCGGGCCATTTCCGATTACGGCTACAGAAAATACTTTAGCATCGTTCGAGCGTGTTAGATTCGTTCGGAACGCAGGAGATTTATAGTAACATAACCAATCACCTGACCTATCCATTGCCGGGATCTGGCAATGGTACCGTCCCGTGTTACCCAATATGAGTTGTTGACCGTTAGCTGCGTGACCTTGCAGGCTTCGTCCAGTTGAACCGTCGAATATCTGGTACCTGCGAAAGTAAAATCGCTCACTTCACCAACCGTCAGATTACATGACAAGGGTAGGGGCCGTTCGATGGCCTCACCGTCTAGGTAACGATAAACGCGCTTGTAAGTCCCGGCTTGCCGTTTGCGTATCAGGCTATCGGCGGGCCCCAAATTTGCGGACATAAGGTCATGGCCCAGCCCCCGGGTTCCAACCAGAAGACCGTTGCGGAAGGTCATAGTTTGCTGAACCGCGGTGGAAAATGTCTGGGTGTCGCCGTTGCGCCCAAATTCACCCAAGGCCGAAACTGTACCAAGACTGTCTATACTGGCCATGATCAGCGGGCCGGGAAACGAATTCAAGGCTATCGTTGCAAGCGCCTCGGGGTCAGCGCTACTTTGCGACGAGGGTGATTTCTTGCCAGAAAAGAGTCTGGATTTCAGACCTTTAGCTACATCTACAGCGATTCTTGTCCCTTCTGTACGGGAAGTGTCGTTGCCGCATGCTGTCAAACCCATGGCCAAAAGCAGCACCAAAAGGCAGGAGGCGCGCGGAAAAATTCGTGGTGAATTCAGGCTCACCGCCAAAATCTCCCCCACTGGATCTGCATATCGCCCTGATGGGTTTCCCTGATGGTCTCATAAAGCCTTCCATCAACATCCAGACGTGCACCACCGTCGCGGTTCAGCGGTTTGATAACCGTAGAGACCTTGTTGATCGAGGGTTTGCCGGTCGTCCAGGCAACCGGAATTGTCAGCCGGATACCCTTGTCGAACGATCCTTCGCCAAATTCAGCTGACGAAACATCGGTGAATGTTGCAAATGCCCCGACTTTCCAGCCGTTGGCGAATTCGCGGTCAAGCGTGAAGGTGGCACCCCAGTCGCCGACCAGATAGCGACCCACATCAACCTGACCCATGAAACCCTTGCCAAAGTCGTAGTAAGCCGACGCATGGCCGGTGACGGTGTCATAGTCACGGAATGAGAACATCGTGTCAAAGTCGCGCTGCTTTACATAATTCAGTTCGGCCCCGAGCGCCAAGCGGCTGTCAACCGGTTTCCACAAAACCTCACCGGAGATCCCGCCATACATGCGTTCCAGCAAACCAACGGTGACACGGCTATAGATGTCAGGTGCAGGGCGGCCATACCAGGCCAGCGTTAGCCGATGGAGACCCGGATCGCCCTGCTTTTGATATTCAACGAGGTCGGAACGGACGTGGTGAAGCGTCGAATCTGATACCCGGGTGGAATCGTCCAGATTCCCGAGCAGTTTCTTGCGCATCATGCCTGAAAGTATCAGGCCCGGCGCAAACTCATAACGCCCGGTCAATTGTAGCCCGACATCGGCGCGAAATGGATCGTCCGGGTCAAAAACGCTGGCTTCGCCATAGGGGGACAAGGCCCATACGAAACGCGGATAAACCTCCTCTGTTGGAACCAGTCCGCTATTCTGGCCCCGAACCGGGTCGCTGAATTCAGCCTGCCGCAGAATTTCAAGCGATCCTTCACTTTCCAGCCGTTCAATATCGCGTCGCTTCAACGTGACGGATGAAGATGGCATGCCTTCGACAACCGAGGTGATCACGAAGGTTTCAACTGACGGTGGTACGGCGCGCGTCAGTGTGCGTGCCGTGCGGCCAATTGCTTGCGGGTAAGCAAGGTAGCGCTGATTGCGGATGCGCACTTCGACACGTGTTGCGGAAAGGGCCATGCTTTCCAGCACCTGCCCATCCTTGGCAAGCGCCTTGACCAAAGCGCTCTGAATGCCGGGGTGGACCTCGGGGTCGCTGGTCCAGTCCGTTGCCCATGCCTCGGGTTCAGTTACGGGTGAAGGCCGTGGGCGAACCGGCAAAGGGGCGGTTTCCAGCCCGCTTGGTACGGGCGGACGGCGTGGGTCAATCAACAGGTTAAACTGCAGACCGATTTCCGACCCGTGAAGGTAATAGCCACTGACACTGGCCGATTTGTTGATCGCATAGTCAAAGCCAAGGTTGACAGACGAATCGCGCGCAAAGGTCCCGGCGGCGGTTTCAAGTGCATAGGCGTCCGACGAATATTCAGCCTTTAGTGTCAGCTTGTCATTGACCTGGTAGGCTAGGCCGACGAAGGGTGAAACCGGTCCACGAAACCACTGGTCAGTGTTGGCCTTGCCACCTTCTCCGAAATCAAGGGGCGGACGATCGCCAAACGGGCTGCCAATAGAGCCCTTGCTGCCCAGACGCCCCCAGCCAAGGCCAGCCGTTGCCCTAAGCCGTGGCCGCAAGGTTTTTGTCGCGACAATATATTCGGACGAATAGATGCCGGTGCCAATAAAGTCGCGCAATCCGATGGCGATGGCCGGGCGCAAGCCCTTTTCGTCCAAAAGCCGGTAATGAATATCAAAGGATCGGTCATAGAGAGCCGAACCACCGGTAAAAACATCCGGAACCCGTGAATAGCGAAATGCACCCGACAAACGATCGGTGACCTGAAAGGTCATCGAAACCCTGAGCGCCCCTGCAAACCGAAAAACCGAAGCGCCAAGCGTGCCTTCAGGCGCGCTTTCTGCGGTCGGCATATCGACCAGACCAGGCAGGCCGAATGTGCCACGGCTATCCGATAGCATCGGTTCCGCATGCGATGCGGCCCCAATCACAATCAAAGCCGCTGCGGCGGCCAATGCTTTTTTCGGACGTCTGCTCAAAGAGCCCTCCACACCTTTTTGGGGGACACTATACATAGATCAGCGGCCGCTTCGAGAGTATAAGGGTCGCGACGGCTAATTTCGGGCAATAACCCGCTGCAAGTAGGGCAAAAAAGTCTCAGAACCGGTTTGCCCGAAAGACAATGTGATCAATGGAGCTGGGGCGACCGGCGATGAGGTCGGTAACGATTGCAGCGGTGATGGGGGCGAGCGTCAGGCCGATATGGCCGTGGCCAAAGGCGTAGATCACCTCGTTTCCACCCGGTGACGCCCCGATAACAGGTAAGCTGCAGGGCAATGAGGGGCGAAATCCCATCCAGTCGCGAGAGGGTTCGGGAAGGTCGGGAAATATCGCCCTTGCACCTGAATCAAGTCGCGCAATCCTGTGGGGGGAGGGTGGTGCCGTCAGCCCGCCAAGTTCAACTGTTCCGGCCACTCGCAGGCGCCCATCCATCGGGCAGAGATAAAACCCCCGCGATGTCGGGCAGACTGGGCGGGAAAGACGTGGCGTCGGCATGTCATATTCGACGTGATAGCCCCGTTCCGTATCAAGAGGTATCCGGTCCCCGGCGTCTTTGGCCAAAAACTGCGAATGCGCCCCCGCCGCCAAGACCATGTGGCGCGCCACATATATTCTGTCTGCGGTGCGGGTATGGGCTTTGCCATTTACCCGGTCAAACCCAGTCGCCCTTGTCCGGACAAGACGCGCGCCGGATTTTGTCGCCGCCGTCGTAAGATAGGCCATCATGCGCCCGGGGTCAGTCATGAATACTGCTTGTGGAAAAAAAGCGCCGCCACCTTCGATGTTGGTCAAAGCGGGTTCCAATGCTGCCAGTTCTGCTGAGGACAAAAGCTCTACATTCACGCCCAGATCGCGGCGGAACGCCAGATCGCTTTCTGCCCCCCTGCGGCCTGCGGCGGTCTCAAACATGTAAAGACAGCCGCGCGATTGCATCAGATCGGCACCGCCAATCTCTGACGCCAGATCGCGCCAACGCGGTGCTGCATCTGCCAGCAGGGTTGAAAGGGCCAGTGCATTACGTCGCGCGGCAGCAGGCAGCGACTGGCGGACAAATCGCATCAACCATGGTGCCAGAGACGGCAAGGCCGCACGACGGATCGCAAGGGGAGAGTTTCGATCAAAAAGAAGCGACGGCAAGTTTCGCAAAACCGATGGGGTTCCGACCGGTTGCACTGCATAGTCGGCTACGGTCCCCGCATTGCCGAAACTCGCCCCGGAACCCGGAGTTTCGGGATCAAGGATAACGACATCACGCCCTTCACGCGCCAATGCATGCGCGATCGACAGGCCCACGACCCCGGCGCCGACGACAACAATTTCGCTTTCATGCGGCTTCGTCATATCCTTCGCCCATCGGGTTTCTTCCCAGTGGTCATCCTGATCCCGCAGATGCGGGTCAATCGCCTTTTTTCAGCAGGGTCGTCGTCGGGCTCGGGTTTGGTCACATGCAGGCGCCATAAAGCGCACGGGTGTTTTCGCGCGTCATTTTGATAGGGTTGCCACCACAGGATGGATCCTCAAGCGCCATTTCGGTCATTTCATCAAGTCTTGCGGCGTCAACACCCATGGCCGTCAGATTGTCTGGAATGCCCAATTCGGAGCGCAGGTCCATCACCCTGTCATAGAACCCATCAAATCCACCCTGAATGGCAAGATAGGCCGCTGCTGCGTTTATCCTGTCATCAATGGCGCTGCGGTTGAACTTCAGCACCATCGGCATCACAACGGCGTTGGTCGTGCCATGATGGGTGCCATAGATTGCGCCAACCGGATGGCTTAGCGAATGGATCGCGCCGAGACCTTTCTGGAATGCCACCGCCCCCATCGCCGCAGCAGACATCATGTGGGCACGCGCCTCAAGATCATTGGGGTTGGCGTAGACTTTGGGCAGGTTTTCGAACACCAACCGCATGCCTTCCAGGGCGATACCCTGGCTCATTGGGTGG
>JAOUMG010000183.1 GCA_029881635.1 Paracoccaceae bacterium
CAGCGTTCCAGCGTCTCTTTGATCGTGGCTGCAGGCCCGCCCGCCCCGGTCGCCGCCGCACGTTCCTCGACCAGACGCTGCGCTTCGGGGGTGCGTTCATGGGGTGAATTGAGGATCACCAGCGCGTCACAGCGATCTGGATGGTCCATCGCGAAACGACGGTTGATCATCCCACCGAGGGAAAATCCGACCAAAGTGGCGCGTTCTATGCCAAGTGCATCCAGTAGCCTGAGGAGTTGTTCGGACAGGACGGTCAGGCTCGGTTTCTGATCCGGTAACACGCTTTCGCCATGACCGCACAGGTCATAGCTCAGCACCCGGTAGTTGTGTGAAAGGACCGGCACAAACTCCGCCCATGTCTCGCGGGTCAATCCCAGCCCGTGGATCAGGACAAGGACCGGCGCATCGGCCGGTCCCGTCAGATCATAGGCGGTACCTCTGGCAATCATGCCTCAGACACCCGCCGGGTTGTCGACATCGCGACCCATCTCCTTCAGGTCCTGATAGCGGTCGCCGATCCGGTGCAGCGGATGGCCTCCGATCGAGGCGCCAAGCGCCACGATGATCTCATCCTCGGCCGGGGCGTCCTGCACGTTCAGATGAATGGTCTGATAATGTGAACGCCGCCCGCCATCGTCCTTGTCCATCAGGGGGATCATCAGCGATGTGCCCGCAGAACCCCGTGTGTTGGTAAAGGCGAGGTAGGTCTTGGCTTTGACCGCGTCGCGGAACTGGTTGCCGAACCACAGCGAATGGGTCAGCGCCTGCGCATGCTCGATCTCGCCCCCCATGCCGACGACGCTGGCCTTGCCGTAGCCTTCAAGCTTGTCACCAGTGATATCCAGTATCATGCCGGTCAGCAATTTGCCGATCTCAGGCCCAATATCACGCACCTCGGGGCTCAGGTCTTCGACCCATCCACGCCCGAACCACGGGTTGCGGATGATGGCGATTGCGGCGATCAATCTGGTCGGTACCGGTACGGCCTTTCCACCCTCAATCTGGGTTGTCTGAATGTTGACGATCGTCCGGCGAACCTCGGCGGGCATTCTTGTTCCTTTCAGTTTTAGGATTTGGTGAAGGCAGGGATGACTTCTTTGCAGAACAACTCCATCGAGCGTTTCTGCTCCTTTAGCCCAAGGCCGAGGCTGGCATAGTAGATGAAGCTGTCAATCCCGCGCTGCTGGTAACCTTTCAGCCGGTCGATGATTTGATCGGGCGTGCCGAACATCAGGTTTTGCGAAAGCATGTCGGGATCGTATTCTGCCCGGTTTTCAAGCGCATCCAGTGGAATTTCTTTGGCGAAACCATTTTCAACATCGCCCAGATTCTTGAAAAGGTTTTCAAAACGTGACAATTGCCGGCGGGCAGCCGCAATAGGCACATCAATCTGATCTGCGCGGTCGACGAGAGCGGTATGGCGCATCATCGCGATTTCGGGACGTTTATTACCGGGAAACTTGGCTTGTGCGTCGGCGAGCCGCTCCAGATAAAGATCGACCTCACTCATCGGGCGAGTCAAAGGCCAGGACATGATGTTGTAACCATGTTCGACGGCGTAATCGAAGGTGATCGGCGCACGGGCGGCGACCCAGATCGGAATCTCTTTTTGCAGCGGTTTGGGGACCGAAGTTGATTTGGGAAAGGACCAGAATTCACCCTTATGTTCATAATCCCCGGCCCAGAGCGCCTTAACCGCAGGGATCATCTCATGCATGTAGCGCCATGCGTCGGATTGCTTCAGCCCCGGGTGCATACGGTCAAACTCGCGTTGATATGCGCCTGAACCAATACCGAACTCCAATCGCCCATCGGTCAGAAGATCGGTCATTGCGGCCTCTCCGGCCAGCCGGATGGGTGTCCAGTAGGGCGCCACCGCGACGGCGGTGCCTAGGCGAATGCGGTCAGTGTGATCGCCCCACCAGGTCAGGAGTTGAAAGGGGTTCGGCGCAATGGTCATTTCCATCGCGTGATGCTCGGCAGCCCAGACAATTTCGAACCCGCCTTGATCGGCCATTTGGACCATTTCAAGCGTGTGGCGCGCGACCTCTTTCATCTCGATGGAATTGTCCATCCGTTCCAAATTAATGGCGAGTTGGAATTTCATGCTTCGCTCCGTTCACAAAAGATATCAGCGGGCCACAAACTGACTGCCGAGGGTTTCGTCCGAGGTGTTCATCCAGACAGTTTTGGGGCGGGTATAGTCGTAGACAGCCTGAAGACCGCTTTCACGACCGTAGCCGGAATTTTTCATCCCGCCAAATTCGGCAATCGGTGAAACGGCCCGGTAGGTGTTTACCCAGACAATACCGGCCTTTACAGCATCAACCATGCGGTGGGCGCGGGCGCCGTTACGGGTAAAGATGCCTGCCGCCAAGCCATGTTCGGTATGATTGGCCAGCCGGATCGCGTCAGCCTCATCCTTGAAGCGCAACACACTCAGAACTGGTCCGAACAATTCGGTATCTACGATCCTCAGATCTGGGCGCGGGCAGGTGATAATGGTGGGCATGTAATAGCGCCCGACAAGTCCCGGTACCCGTTTGCCGCCGCAAATCAAACGACCGCCTTCGGTTTGGGCAAAAGCGACCTCGCGCTCAATGTTTTCCATCTGCCCTTCAGTACAGATTGGGCCCATTTCCGTATCTTCGGCCAAAGGATCGCCTATGCGGATTTTTCCCGCCAGTGCGGCCATCCGGCCAAGAAACTCATCCGCGATACCTTCCTGAACCAAAAGCCGCGACCCCGCGACACAGCTTTGACCGGCAGCGCCAAAAATTCCCGAAATGGAGCCATTAACGGCGCTTTCGATATCAGCGTCGTCAAACACGATGAATGGCGACTTGCCACCAAGTTCGAGTGAAACTTCCGCGAAATTCTTGGTGGAATTGGTAATGACGTGGCGCGCGGCATTCGGCCCGCCTGTAAATGAAATCCGGGCAATCTTGGGGTGTGACGTCAGCACACGCCCACAAGGGTCACCGTGACCGGTGATAATGTTGACGACCCCCGCTGGAATGCCCGCCGCTTCGATCAGTTGCCCGAATTCGAGCATCGCGGCAGATGCGAACTCTGATGCCTTAAGCACAATCGTATTGCCTGCAGCCAGCGCTGGGCCGATCTTGACCGCCGAAAGGAACAGTTGCGAATTCCACGGTACGATGGCGGCGATCACGCCAAGGGGCTCACGCTTGGTAAAGACAAACAAATCGGGCTTGTCTATGGGCAGGGTATCGCCATGAATCTTGTCGGCAGCGCCGGCGTAAAAGTAAAAGAACTCAGAGATGTACTTGGCTTGCCACCGGGTTTCCTTGAACATCTTGCCCGTGTCAATCGTCTCTATCCTGCCTAACTCCTCGGATTTTTCGGCCAGAAGGTCGCCCAAACGGCGCAAACAGTGGCCGCGCTGGGTGGGCGACATCTTGGCCCAAGGTCCCGAAGAGAATGCCCGGTCTGCCGCGTCAACGGCACGGTTCACATCTTCGGTTGTGGCTTCTGGAATTTGGGCCCAAACGGCCCCTGTCGCAGGATTGATACTGTCAAACTGACCGCCATCGGATGCGGGCACCCAATGCCCGTCAATCAGCATTCTGTAGGATCTGATCTCACTCATTGCTGGCGCCTTTTCGATCATTCACGCTGGGGCAAAGCAACGATTGACCAGACACTGAGTGTGCCCGAAACGCCATCTGGTTCGCGATACGCCTCATCGAACGGTCGAAGGTAGCCCGGTGCAAGATTTCACATTTAAGACCCACGATGTAGGATGCCCCATTTCCAAGCTTTTCGACCGTCCGGTGGCACAATGTCAGAGCTATAATTATTTGAAAAACGAATTATTTAGCACTACAAATGCAAAAAACTTGCAGCAAGGATGCGCCGTGAACATCGTCACTCTTCAGACCTTTCTTGCGATTATTGAAACCGGCTCGCTTGTACGGGCCTCTGAAAAGCTCAATGTCACCCAATCAACGGTCACCGCACGCTTGCGCAGCCTCGAGGAGGAGTTGGGGCAGGTTTTGCTGAACAGGCAGAAATCCGGTGCCACACTGACCCCCGCCGGCACCAAGCTGATGCGCTATGCGGATATCATGGTCGGGCTGTGGCGTCAGGCGCGGCAGGAAACCTCGCTACCCGAAGGCACCGAATCCGTTTGCAACTTTGCCTGTGACATCGATCTGTGGCCCGGACCGGGACAGTTTTTCTTTGACACGGTTAACCGCATGGATCCACCCATGGCACTGGCTGCCACACAGGTAGAGAGAGGTGATCTGGACAAATGGCTGGGGTCCGGAAGGGTTGATGCGGTGATGACCTATCATCCCTCAATCCATGGAAACCGCACGATTTATGCGCTCAAGCCCGAGAAACTCGTACTTTTTGCGACCAAACCCGACACGCCCATGCGTTTTGATCCAGGATACATCTATGTTGATCATGGCGAAGAATTCGCAGAACAGCACGCAGCAGCCTATTCTGATGCTGGAACAGCCAGGGTTTCGTTCAATGCGTCGGTCTGGGCGATTGAGTTCCTGCTGGCAAATGGCGGTTCCGCATATCTTCCGGAAAGGCTGTCAATCGGCCACGTCCGGGCGGGTCACCTGTTTCCCATTCCCGATGCCCCGGTTTTCGTGCGAAACGCCTATCTTGTTGTCAATGACAAAGCCGCGGAAAGTTGGGGCTGGCTTCCCAAGCTTGTCGGGCAACTTTCGGAATTGTCGTTCAATACGCTGAGTTCTGTTTAGATTAATCGGATATTTCGAATTTATTAATCAAAATTATTCGTTTTGAAAAACTACGCGTGGCCGCAATACTCGAGGCCAAGGTGCGGCGGTCGGGCTGTCGACTGTATCCACATGATTGTGGGCGTCTCAGGTATAGGTGTGCAGTAGCGATATGAGCGTTTCTTCAGGCTTGAATCTGACATTGCACCAAAGAATGGGAACACTGCATTTATCAACAGCCTTGCGCGATTGAGCGGACAGTACATACTGAAGGCTGGCAATTAGGCTGCATCAAGACTTAAGCAAGATTAAAAAAACGAAAAAACAGAGAGGATACGTAACAATGAAAACAAGCAAAATTCTGGGCAGCACAGTTCTGGCGTCAGCAATGGCGATCAGCACCGGTGCAATGGCGGCGGATATCGTGATCGGGGTTCCGAACTGGCCATCGGTCAGCGCGACTGCGAATATTCTGAAAGTAGCTATCGAAGACAATCTCGGATTGTCGGTTGAATTGCAGAACGGCACCAACCCGATTGTTTTTGAAGCAATGGATAGCGGTTCAATGCAGGCCCACCCGGAAGTTTGGTTGCCTAACCAGCAGAACCTTCACGATACCTTTGTTGTTGAAAAGGGAACCGTGGCAATGAACCCCAACGGGGTCGAA
>JAOUMG010000002.1 GCA_029881635.1 Paracoccaceae bacterium
CGGCGGAAGCCGCACACCCACCCGGTTCCTTCAAAAAGGTGATCTGTTGGAGATTGAGGTTTCCGGCGTTGGTTGTCTCAGAAATCGGGTTGGCTCAGGGCCAGAGGCGCATATTGAGGGGTGACAGACCGACATTGCGGGCAAGGGTTGTTAGGTGGCCAGTCTGCTTGGCTGGCAAGTGGTGCGGGCGCAAAGCATAGAATTTGCGTATGCCCCGCCCCGGTTTCTGGATTGGCATCCAAGGTGAACCCTGGCCTATGTTCAGCTTGCAAGGCTTGAATACAAGGATTTCACCATCACCACTGTTACGCCTCCACGACCCGCAAGCAGGTACATTTTCGGTGTCGAAGATGCCAAGCGCCTTGCGCGTCGCCGTGTGCCCCGTTTGGTATTTGACTATGTCGAAGGCGGCGCAGGTCGCGAAGTTGCGACCGCCCGCAACGAGGCGGAGTTTGACAAGGTCACCCTGCAGTCACGGGTGATGCGGCAGACAAGCGCGCGCAGTTTGGCAACCAGCTTTCTCGGCTACACTTATCAAAGGCCATTTGGCATCGCCCCCATGGGGATGTGCAACATCATGTGGCCGGGGGCTGATCAGATGCTCGCCCGTGCGGCGAAGGAAATGGATATTCCCCTTTGCCTTTCCTCTGCCGCCTCATCCACGATTGAAGAAATGCGTGATTGGGCGGGGGAAAACGGCTGGTTCCAGCTTTATGTCAGCGGGTCGGTCGATGTGGCCATGAAGCTGATAGACCGAGCTGAAAAGGCTGGTTACGATCATCTTGTGCTAACCGTCGATGTCCCTCAGGTGGCGCGACGCAAACGCGATTGTCGCAACGGTTTTCAGATGCCCTTTCGCATCGGGCCGCGCCAGTTTCTTGATTTTGCGCGACATCCGAACTGGGCTATTTCGACGCTCTTGGCCGGTGCACCCCAGCCCCGGAATTTCCAGGCCGGATTTGATCGCAGCGCCAGTCGGGCTGGCGCTGACTGGCATTTTCTTGATGTCTTGCGCAAAAGATGGACCGGAAAGCTTATCGTAAAGGGCATTACTTGCGCGCAGGATGCGCTGCGCATACGCAACGCTGGCGCTGACGCCGTCTATGTTTCAAACCATGGCGGGCGGCAGCTTGACGCATCGCCCGCCGCCATCAGCCTGTTGCCCGCTATACGGGCAGCGGTTGGACCGAAATATCCCTTGATCTTCGACAGCGGACTGCGCAGCGGCGAAGACATCGCCCGTGCCATGGCGCTTGGCGCTGATTTCGTGATGCTCGGGCGCCCGCTTCTTTATGCCATCGGGGCTGAACGGGAGCGGGGGCTTTTTTCGCTTTTGCGGATCATCGCCGAAGAGCTTGATCTGACGCTTGCACAGCTAGGGCTGACCAGCCCCGGTGATCTTTCGGAGGAAACACTGGCCGGCGCTTGTGACGCTGGCATTCATACCCACCATGGGCAATTTTTTAACAAGGCAGGGGAATAGCAATGGACCGGGCCGCAGACAGAACCCGTATTCGCGGCGGTGCGATTCTGGCCCGTGCGCTTAAGGAAAAGGGTGTGGATCACGTATTCACCTTGGCGGGGGGCTTTTGCAACCCGGCACTGGAGGGATTCATGGAATGCCAGATGCCGGTGATCAACACGCCACACGAACAGGTCGCGGGCCATCTGGCCGACGGGCACACACGGATCACCCGAAAACCATCGGTATGTCTGGTCGGCCCCGAAGGTTTCGCCAATGCCGTGCCAGCCATGCTCGAGGCTGGCGGCGAACGCAGCCCGGTAATATTCGTCACCGGCTCTTCGACGCTGAAACGACAGGGCGCAGGCGGGTTCAAGGAAATCGATGATGTGGCGATCGCCGCGCCATTGGTCAAATACTCTGTCCAGATCACCGATGGCGAACGCATCAGTGAGTTTGTCGATCGCGCCTGGCACGCCGCCACAACCGGTTACCCCGGCCCGGTCCATATCTCCTTACCTGTGGACATCATGTTTTCGTCCTTTGACGAAGACGTGGGCCGACAAGAACGCCCCTTTGCACGCGACGCCCGCCCGATCCCCCGCGCCTGGCCTGAGCCAACCGCACTTGAACGGATCATGCGCCTGCTGCAAAGCGCAGAACGGCCGGTCATCATCGGCGGGCATGGCATATGGTGGTCCGGCGCGGAAAAAGCATTCGAGACGGCGGGCATGCGCCTGCGCATCCCGCTTTTCAACGTCCCCTACCACCAGAAATTGCTGGGCGAGGAATGCGAGGCCTATATGGGGCTGGCCGATTTCCACCAATACCACCCGTCGAAACCCGCCATTCAAGAGGCGGACCTTGTGCTTATGATCGGCGGGCGCCTCGACAATCAGATGAATTTCGGCAATCCGCCTTTTTTTCCGGCAGACCAGAAACTCGTCTGCATCAACGGCAGCCACGAAGAGCTTGATCATAACCGCGCCGCTGATGAAATGCTGCTTTCCGATCCCGGGGCGTTTCTCGAAGCGATCCTGAAGGTGGGTAAGACATGGCCCGGATGGTTCGACCTGCAACGCCAGCGCCGCGCCGATTGGGTTGCCGAATGGACCGCCCACATTGCCGCCGAAACTTCAAAAGACGCTGGTGGCAAGATGCATCCCTTGCAGCTTTCGCTTGATGTGCAGGCAGAACTTGGTAGCGACGACTGGCTGATATTTGACGGCGGCAACACCCATTTCTGGTCCGAGATTGCGGTGAACATGGCGGGTTGGCATGGCAAGAAGCTGGGCGGCATCATGCATCCGGGCAACTATTCGCTACTGGGTGTGGGCGTTTCATTCGCTGTTGCAGCCAAGGCCACGCATCCCAAAAGCAACATTGTGCTGATCTCAGGTGATGGGGCGTTTCTGTCAGGGGGCCTGTCGATCGAGGCGGCATTTCAGGAAAATCTGCCCATCACCGTGGTCATCGACAACAATGGCGGTCTTGACTGCATCAGCCAGCAGCAAGAACGTCTTTTTGCCAGCGGCAAACATTTCGCCACCGATTTCCGAGACATACCGTTTCATGCGATGTTCGAAGGCCTGGGTGGCCACGGTGAGCTTGTCACAAAGCGCGAGGATCTTGCCCCGGCGCTGCGCCGGGCGATGGCATCGGGCAAAACCGCTTGCGTCAATGTCAAATGCCGCGGGGTCATCAGCCCCATCGTTGCGGCCACATCCGACAAACGTGACAAGGCATCGATTGAATGATGGCAACCGTATCGTCGCATACCCTGAACGGTCTTGATGGCACCCATGCGGGCGGCATTGGCGTGACGCTGGTCAACCTCACCAGCGGCACAACCCTTTTTGCGACCGAAACCGACAGCGGTGGCCGTCTGTCAGAAAAGATCGATCTGACGGATGCCGGGCCAACCGATCGCTATCAACTCACCTTCGCGACAGGCCCTTTCTGGCACAGCAGCGGCCACGCCCAGGCGATCGATGAGATCGTTCTTCGGTTCACCATGCCAGATCCATCCGCCCGGTATCACATGCCGGTAATCCTTTCACCGCATTCGTATTCCACTTGGTATTCTTATCCCGAATAAGGACAGCGACCAATGGCCGACGGCCTGAACATGTCACGGCGCATCCGTCGTACCCCCTATACCGACCGGGTTGAGGCAGCCGGTGTGCGGGGATTTTCCGTGGTCAACCACATGCTCTTGCCCAAGGCCTTCCAGACGACGGTCGAGGAGGATTACTGGCACCTGCGAACCCATGTGCAGATCTGGGATGTATCCTGCCAGCGGCAGGTCGAAATCAGCGGTCCGGATGCAGCGCGTCTGGTGCAATGGATGACCCCAAGAAACATCGGCAACGCCAAGCCCGGTGATTGCCTTTACGTGCCGATCATCGATGATGCCGCTGGGCTGATCAATGATCCGGTCTTGCTTAAGCTGGCCGAAGACCGTTTCTGGCTTTCGATTGCCGACAGCGACGTGTTGCTTTACGCGAAAGGCCTTGCAATTGGTGCAGGAATGGACCTGTGCATCCAAGAACCCGATGTTTCGCCATTGGCCATTCAGGGGCCAAAGTCCGAAGCCCTCATGACTGATCTTTTCGGATCAAAGATCCGAGATTTGGGGTTCTTCAAGTTTGGCTGGTTCGATTTTCAGGGCACGACGCAACTTATTGCGCGGTCTGGCTACTCCCGGCAGGGCGGATTCGAGATCTACCTGAATGACACGGTGCTTGGTCCTGCCTTGTGGGATGCCATCTGGGTCGCGGGTCAGCCCTACAACATTTCGCCGGGGTGCCCCAATCTGATTGAGCGGATCGAAGGTGGGCTTTTGTCCTATGGCAATGAAATGACGCGCGACAACAATCCGCTTGAGATCGGCCTAGGCAAGTTCTGCACGCTTGATGGCTCAGTCGAGTACGTCGGGCGCAAAGCGCTCGAAGATATAGCAGCGGTCGGCCCAGCCCAGCACATCCGCGGTGTGATTTTTGGTGGCGGCCCTTGCCCGATCTGCGCGACACCGTGGCCCGTGATGGTCGATGGGCAAAAGGTCGGTCAGATCACTTCAGCCATCTGGTCGCCCCGCCTAAAGGCGAATGTCGGCCTTTCGATGATCGAAAGTAGTTATGAATATGCTGGTCAGAGCGTCGTGGTTTGGGCTGGGGACAGGCAAGATCGCTTTGGCCACGTCTCTGATTTTCCTATGTAACTCTCAGGTCAGGCGGGGTTTTCAAATCACATCCGCTTGGCCAAGACTAACGATCATTTTGTGCCATGTGTATGACCGATGGCATTGTCAGAACAAATCTGCTTGAGGCGGGCAGGGCGGTTTCGTAGCGTCCATCCATGACAAAACGCAACCCTTTCAAGTACTTTCGGCCCTGCTCAAGCCAGTTTCCTCTGACAATACCCTGACAAAGCCTCTAGATATCATCCAAGCATACAGGACTTCAACTTTCCCGCGAGTCCGTACATATCTACAGTCCCAACGCGCGAGACGCAGGACTTCCTCGCGCCGCGCTTGTCGGACCGACTCGGCCGTTTTGACGAACTTGTGCCGAATAGTCATGCTCCACCCCAGGATTTGGTCGGACGTGTCGGGTCACGGGCTGACAGTCGAGGTGGGAACCCGCTTAACCAATACGCGCGTCAGAATTAAATAGCGCGGTGTTCGACGGTTGTGGGCTTGGAAACGTTGCAATCAGTCAACCTTGCAAAGGACAGGCTGACCGGTCTTTTCATGTGTGGACGTATATGGACCCCGCCTTATTGTAACGGATTTGATAGATCTGGTTCAGGATCACGATTGCTGACGTATATCCGGCTACTTTGAGCGGCCCAATATACTGTCACCGCGAGCCCCGATGGATTTCCGCGTGCTTCTCCCTCATCGGCTCCAAGGCATCAGCTTTGCTGTGCCGATCCACACACCAGGTTCAAGAAGCGACGGGTCGTGTCGTTGTCACCATCCCATTCCAAATTGCTGCAATATTACGGGCTTTCCACACATGACAGACCAGTGAAACAGCTTAATCCAATCAGCAGATGAAAGATTTAGCATAAGTTAAACCTTAACCCTTCCAACGATTGGGCAGCAGTTCAAATCAATGTGGTAAACGCCCGTGATACCGTTTTGTTAGTACGCGTCCACCGCCCTTAAAGTTTGGGTTGTATCTGCTCCTGAGCAGAATGCGGAAAAAGTGAACCGCCTGTGAGAAAGCATCCACCTGGTCATCATTGCGTCCAGCGGGAAACGCGCCGAATTCAGGCAGCAATTCGTCCAGCCAGGGCGCGACTTTGGGGAGATGCACCAAGCCCTGTTCGGCCGCGACCATCGCTTTCCCAGCGCGATCTACTTTCGACTGTTTGGTGTCAACTTTTATTCCCTGCAGCAGTTTCTGCCTGATCGCTTCGGGGTAGTACTCCCTAAGCACCTCAAGCAATGCTATACCAGAACTGGCTTTCTCGATTGCAATAAAGTCCGCCTGCCAATAGGACTGAGAATCTACGACCTTCTTTTTCAGTTGCGGAAAATTCCAATATCCGCGTTGACTGTGCACAAGGTAAAGATTGCCGTCCATCATCTGCCATGTCTGGATGACGCAATAGGACCCTGACTGGCTACCTGATGCGGCATCTACGCTGAGAAACCGGACATCATAGAGTTTTGGCAACGTCTGGTATCTCTTGAACAAACCGATGTCGATTTCGCCACCGCCGTCCGGCACCGGCCTTTGCTGGTACTGCGCCAGAAAGTTCGCCTCGCCCAATTTCGACCTCTGTATATCCAGGACCGCTTGCGGAAGCCTGACGGCATCGAGCAGCTCACCTTTCGCATAATGATAGGTTTTATTGGCGTTGAGCCTTACGACGATGTCTTCTTCTGCGATAGCAGGCAACGCCAACTGGTGCCAGGGTTCCTGAGAGGCAAGATGTGCCGACGGGTCAAAAACAGAAAGCCTTTGCATGAGCAGAACCATTTTACTTTCAACAGGATGATTCAACCGCGTTGAAAGCGAAGTGTCGATCCAGTTATTGACCTTCTCACATCCCGTTTGAGTTGCCAGCTCGGACGCGTCGAGAAGATCGTCCATGATAATAATATCGGCGCCCTTTCCGATAACCGCCCCATGCACAGAAATGGCTTCTCTAAACCCGCCAGACTGTGTGACGAAAATGCGCTCGTTGTCTTTGAGAGGTTTTCCAGACATGGTTGAAAAAGCATCTTTGTACCAATCAGCCTCGACAACTTTTCTGAATTTGTTGGACAAGTTGGTTGCGAGATCAAGGTTGTGGGACACAACAAAAATCTGTGTTGCAGGATAATGTCCAAGAACGAAGGCTGGCCAGGCAACCGAGGTGATAATCGATTTCAGGCCCCTGGGTGGTAAGTTCAGCATCAGACGCAGGTTCTCACCGTTGGCGACCCGCATCAACTCATAACAGATGGCTTCGATGTGCCATTTATCCTCCATCGTCTGCCCCGGATGAAGAGTCTCAAAGACTTTTTCAACAAAAGCCAGAAAGCTGATCCGAAGCAGAGCGTTTATTTCAGAGTTTGTCGGATGGGTCATTGTTCTCTTTCCCGTTCAGTTGGGCATCCACTGCTTTTGATGCGTATTTCAACAACAGCCGGACATCGTCTTCAGATGCCGGTAAATCTTGTTTCTCTGCGCCCTCAGAGTCCGGAAGGTGCAAGTTTATCTGCCGAAGAAGTTCAGTCAGAGGACGTGCCTTTCCCGACAAAGCATCCCCGACAAGGCGTTTTGCCAAAGCTTCCATTTTTGTCACTTTGGAAGGAACGCCTTGCTCGGACAGGTTGATTTCTTGCGCGAGCTCGCCCTGCAATACAGATTTCAGGGATTTGGCGCCCTTGGGTCGACCGCCGGGATTTCCTGACTGGCCGGGTTTGAACTGTGAAAACTGCGGCGGAACCCCAAAGCCTACGCGCTGGTCACCCGGTGCTTTTCTATCTGCCATCAGAAATCCTCCGGGTCGTCGAATGAAGCAGGTGAAGTACTGTCTGGTTCAGGCGGGCCGAATATGCAGCCGGATTCAATTTCCCGCTGTTTTTGCACTTGCCTGAACGTCAGACCGCTGTCTGCGTGAATGGCCTCTTCACCGGTCATCTGTTCCCAGCGGGCAATAGTGACATCCACATAGGCTGGAGATATCTCCAGCCCCAGACAGGCCCGCAAAACCCTTTCGGCCGCAAGTAGGGTGCTACCGCTTCCCAAAAACGGGTCCAGCACAAACTCGCCAGCGGCCGTTACATCAAGCATGATTTCTTGCAGAAGCTTCACTGGCTTTACCGTCGGGTGGACAGAGAAATCATCTTCTTCGGATTTTGTGCCGCCACTTGCGCCGCCGAACTCCCAAACGTTGGTGCGATATCGGCCGTGCTTTCCCAACTCGACATTGTTGCGGTGTGCTTCGCCCTTCCTTTTGGCGACAAAGATCAACTCGTGGCGCGAGCGGTATAATGAACCCATACCGCCATAGGGCTTCACCCAGACAGCCAGATTGATCTGTTCGAGTGCGAGCCTTCGAATTGCGTCCCGCACTTCATCAAGATGACGCCAGTCCATAAAGCAGTAAATGAGGCCGCCTTCGGCTACAAAAGCGAGTGCGGATCCGAATGCTTCAGTAAGGAAATTGGCGAACTCCTCTTTCGTCATTTCCCCCGATGCCTCTGCAAATTCCGGATACTTGCCGTCAGATGTCCGCACGTGGCCGTTTATCTTCAGGTTGAATGGCGGATCTGCGAGTATCAGAGTGATCGGGTTGTCTGATACCAGACGGCTCAAATGTTCAGGGTTTCGCGCGTTGCCACACAGAACTCTGTTTTTGCCAAGCAACCAGAGGTCCCCCTGCTGGCTGACCGCGCCTTTTTGCGGCATATGGATATTGGAAATGTCGTCAAGGGGATCAAACTCATCTGGGTTGTCGCCACCAAACTCAAGCACGTTATCTATTTCAGGCGCCTCGAAGCCGGTGATGCTCAGGTCCGCGCCGAATTCAAGCTGGTAGGTCAATTCCAAACGTAAAGCCAACGGGTCCCACTCACCGGTTTCCCCGATTTTGTTAAGCGAAATTCGGAGAAGGCGAACCTCCTGCCCAGAAAGATGGTCGGTTCTGATGCAAGGTATTGTTTTTAAGTCCAACGCCTTTGCAGCATGGTATCTGGTTTCTCCGTCAATAATTTCGTTGTCACCGGCAACAAGTAGCGGCACAACCCAGCCAAACGCCTCGATAGATTTTGAGATCTTTAGAAGTTGCTTTCTATTTTGCTTTTTTACCGGGTTTTTGGGAGGTTTAAGATCTTCGGTTGGAATGTCGATTAACACCAACTTGGGATTTAGGTCGTTTCGTTTTGACTCAGCATTGGGCAAAGCTTCTTGCTCTGGAGAAATAGCCATCACGGCCTCCATTTTTAACATTTCTGGAAGACGCGATGGGGCATCACCAAGCTAAGACGGGAAAGGGCCCAGCACCGCATATCCCGACATGCCAAAACTTAGCCAAGCAATCCGAGATAGAACCTTCATACGCCAAGTGAATTCCGCGATCAATGGATAGTTTTCTCTAACCCATTGAAAGGTTGACAAACTATTCTTGGGGGAATGAGTTTCTTCGGCTTGACTTGTTCGGAACGGCAAGCATCACTGAGAGCAAGTAAGTAGGCCCTGGCTTCATTTTCGAATGCCAATCAGATTGTACTTTGTCTCGATAATAGTGGCACCTTCGATGCGGTGCGGGCACCAAACTTCAAATCAATGAACCATGTAAATCGCGAAGCCTGTAAAAGGAATATATACCTTTTCCTTGTGATCTGGGGGCGGCAATATTCCCTGTTAATTTCCCTGTTCTCAGGGAAATCTCTTATCCGAGACTGGATAGCTCGGGACTGCCAGCACAGCCAGTCTCTTTCAGAGTAACCGCAGCAACGCCTTATACCCTCTCCCGGGTGGTAAAGTGCCCCGGAGAGTGCCCCTATTTCCGTCACAGATCGGGACTCTGCTACAGCTGTGTCACCGCGCCATCGACCTGCGCTGACACCTAACCACCGGCAATGGTCTTTCACGGGGCCTTTGCCGGGGTCTTTGACATTTTCTTTTATTGGGCTGTGCAGCACAGGAGGAACTTCTGCTTTGAGCCCACTTTGACCAAAGCTGCGGTTGGCACGAACGTTTGCTTGTAATGTGATGTTTAGCGGTACAACAAGAGGCCCCTGAACGTTCTGAGGGGAAATCAAAGCTGCCCCGAAATTCATCCGGAGCAGAAGAAAGGTATATCGCTATGGTGGCACAGTTAGTTTCTAGCTTGGCTTACTGGAGTGATTTTTCCAATTGGCGCCCCCGCAAGCGCTCCATGCTCGCGCAATGTGTCAGGACTGTCGGCTCGGTAGACACAATAGGTTCCGTCGCCAGTCAAGTAAGAATGATCCCATTCGATCACGTCACCAAGTTTGGCCATGGCCGCATTCGAGCCCCTTGATATCGCCTTTTTTTTGTCTAGTCCGAAGAACCCGACACCGGGTATCGGGCGTTCTATCACAAAAACCTGATGACCATCGCGAGGCACAGCATCGGCAGGCTGTCCGCCGCCGACTGTGGGTGAATTGATGAACAGCACTTCCGAAATTTTTTCAGGCTTGATGGTCGCAGTTTGCAGCATTTCACGCACGGCGTCCTCGTCACTTGCAGTCAAAACGACATAACTGTCGGGGCCAGCGGAAAGTGTTTCATCAACTGTCACCCCTGCTTGTTGCATCATCGCCTCTGAAGGCGCTTCGAAGGGGGCTTCCAATTCGACAACAAATTGGCCAGCAAAAGCAGTAGCGGGGGTAAGGAGTACCGTGACAAGTCCGGTACGGAAAGAAAGGAAATTGAGCATATGAGTCTCCAAGGTTAAATTTTAGCGTTTTGTAGCTTCCATGGCTATGCAGCCGAAAACGACTATGTTGATGACTAAAACCGAGCTAAAATGTCCTGAATGAATTCCGATATTGTTCCGAAATCCAGATATCTGTTGATTGGGCAGGGTCAGTACGACCGTGAATCGGGTGCTCTTACGGGGACGGATGGGTCGCTAATACGATTGCGGAAGCAATCTGCTGATGTCCTTGCGGAACTGGCGTTGCACGCCAACGAAGTGGTTAGCCGCGAGGCGCTTTTTGACTCGGTCTGGAAAGACATTGCCACAACTGAAGATTCTCTGGTCCAGTGTATCGGCGATATCCGTCGCGCGCTTGGCAAAGAGGTTATCGTAACATTTCCAAAAGTTGGTTATCGACTGGTCGCAAGTTTTGTTGATGTTACACCGATTGAGCTTACAACTGCGCCACGGCACCGAAAGCACTTATCTAGGGTTGTTGGAGTTGTCGTCTTGCTTGGTGGCGTCTTAGGCTTCTGGATAAGCATAAGTCTCCGTGGATTTGTTGAAGACCACGCAGCAATTATTCCACCACGTATTGTGCCAGACAAGACGCTGGCCGTTCTCCCCTTCGTGAATCTTGGTGGCGGCGAAGAGTTACAATTCTTCGGGGACGGTCTCAGCGAGGATCTGACGACGGATCTTGCCAAGGTACCTGATTTGACAGTCATCGCTTACGCATCCAGCGGAGATTTTCAAGAGGCCGAGGCTGGCTTCAAGGAAATAGCCAATGATCTTGGTGTGCGCTACCTTGTGCGCGGTACCGTTCGTCATTCCAACGAACGAGTCCGCATCAATGTTTCCCTCATCGACCCATATCAAGGCGTCAACGTCTGGGCCGAACGTTTTGATCGGGTCAGGCAGGACCCCTTCGACGTACAAGAAGATGTAACGCGCGCGATTGTTGATGCACTTTCACTGTCGCTCGAAGCCAAAATCGCGCCGTCTCGCGTTGCGACAGACGCATATTTCATGTTGTTGCGTGGTCTAGAACCACTGCGAGAAGGTACGATTTCTGGCAATCAAAGGGCCCGCGATTTCTTTGAGAAAGCTCTCGAACTTGAACCAAACTATGCCCGCGCGCATGCATATATTGCAGTCGCTTATGGGCGGGATAGGATGCTTGACTATGCCGCTGTGTCTGGGCCGCAGACCGTCCAGATGGGACTCGAAGCGGCTATAACAGCGATACAACTCGACCCCGACATTCCGAATGCTTACTTTGCTTTGGCAATCCTAAACCTTGCAATCGGCGAACATGACAAGGCGTTGGCGGCAGCGCGACATTCGATCCAACTTAACCGCAATTTTGCAGATGGTTACGCTGTCTTGGCCGAAGCTGCGGTCTATGGCGGTAATCTAAACGAAGCGCTTGAAGCGATCCAGCATGCCAAACGATTGCACCCACATTATCCAGCGCGTTTTGACTGGATAGAGGCACATATTCATTTTCAGCTTGGCAAACCAGAAGCCGCACTCTCCTTGCTTGAGACAACCATAGAGGCGTCTCCCGAATTTGTCGCCGCCTTCGTTATGCTCGCAGCTGCCTATGAAGAGTTGGGTGACCAAGATCGCGCAAGAAAGGTGCTGGCGGCACTAAGAGCACTGCAGCCAGATTTCCAATTTGACCAGTTCCTAGCCTTGGAACCCTTTGCATTCGAAGACCGTCGCAATCGCCTCGCCGACGCATTGAATGCAGCGGCCCAAGACTGAAAGCCGCCATTTGTGCGCCAGCAACGAATTGGCGCTTTTCCCGCAAAGCAGACCTCCACCATCCCCCCAACAGCGTCCCGCCTAGCCACCACCCGTCACCAGCCCGTAGCGCCCCCCAGTTTGCCCCAGAGTGGCGGAGTTTGGGGGAAATGTGAGTAGAAACATCGGGTGGAAGGATCCCTCCCACCTCAGCCAACCACGCTCCCTGACCCGGGGCGGTGCATATTGCCCGGCATTTATGTCCCACCTTCCGGGGCTTTGGGGACGAGGCCTCCGAATTGAGACTAGCATACGACCCGATTACAGTGCCTAAATAACCCTCCGTCTCGGTTCCGGATACCGGCCATTGCCGTTTGGATTTGGTGTCCGTCTTCAGAGATATTTGGAGGTTGGCGGTTGTTTCCAAACGCATGCTCTGGTGCTGGCAGACTAATTCGAACCAGTCTCCACAAGGACAGCGACACCGTCTCTTACTGAGGGAATGCCGTAACTCGCGGGATACCGAATCTAACGGAAGAGGCAAAGAGCGCGTGAGTGCTATCCCTATAATATCAAGGCCTTGTCGCGTTTATTTCGACGCCAAGCCCGGTTCCGCGAGAATTTCTGCGAGCACAGACACTGCCAGCGTTTGGGCGTTGCGTGTCGAGGGAATTAATCCCATCGGCCCGCGAAGGCGACTGCGTCCGGCGGTATCCACGCCCAGGGCTTCAAGCTCCAGAAGCCGCGCCTCGGCGGCGCGTCTGCTACCCTGGGCGCCTACGAAAAATGCGGGCGAGTGCAAGGCCGCAACAAGGATGGGTGGCTCCCAATCGTGGTCATGAAAAAAGAGAACTACAGCCGTCCGGTCATCGATATCCAATTCCTGCGGCATCGTCTTTTGCGACAGGTGATGGGTCCTGCAACCGGCGCGGCCGGCTGCCTCCAGCGTTTTGCTATCTGGTGAGAAGACTTCATTCTCGAATCCCATCGATTGGACGATAGACGCGAATGTCACCGCCTCTGGCCCGGCGCCAAAGACCAGAAAGCGCAGTTCCGGCTCTATCCGAATGGAAAGCACCGACCCGACGCGTTCTGTTTTGCCGTCGGATCGCACACTCAGCTTTCCGGTAAGCATATCAATCGCAACACAACAAAGTTCACGTCTGGCATGGCGCTGCATCACATCCTGCAACGCCTTGCGGTCAGGCTTCGGGACAATCAAAATATCCAAACCGCCGCCGCAAGGCAGCTTGATGTCCATGAAGGGCGATCCCTTGCCATAGCGGATTTCAAGTGGCTGGTCTTGGGCAATGGCCTTGACTGCATGATGCGCAATATCCGCTTCGATACATCCCGAGGAAAGACTGCCAATGGTCGATCCATCCTCAAAAACAGCCATGCAGGCGCCAAGCGGCCTGTAGGAGGGGCCTTCGATTCCAGAGATGACCGCAAGAGCCGCCGCCTGTTGCGAAAATGCGATTGCCTCAATAGGTCCGATTTCCAAATTGGCGGTGGTTTTCTTTCCGATCACGTTCCCGATCCCGAAGAGCTGGCTTTGCGCCATTGAGCAAATGGGTAGTAGGTGGAATGGTCAAGGTCCATCATAAAAGCCGCGCAACAACTCAAGCGCCTCAGGCATCGCGTTGCTTTTCAAGTTTTGCCAGAATGCCTCGCTGTCGATCTCGGTAAATCCAGGCATGCAGGCAAGATCCTGAGCATCTACGTTCTTGAACCCCATCGACCATTCGGGAAACATGCGTTCCGTTTCGGTCCCGCTGCTGAGGGTGACAATCGTGTGGTGCCGACGGTCTGACGAAATCCTGCGCCACAAGTCCGACAACGCGTCCTCGGGTCCTTCGATGGCCTGAATGAAATATCCGCCTTCATACTCTTCGCTGTATCGATAGAGCAGCAATCCCGTTATCCCATCCGCCGTGTTGCGGCGGCGGCTTGCGTCCAACAGACCCGCCAACTGGTCCCGGTCAAGCGGTGCTTTGGCCTTGCTAACGTATACAATATATTTCATCGCCATCGCCTTCTTAAGTTTCGACCAGAAATCATACGCCAAAATCACCTCGCCGGATCAAAGGGTCTTTCAGTTCGTGTACTGCACGCCCTTCGGACCAATGCAACAATAATTGCCGATTTCCACAACGCGGCTGCGGTGTTTGCCACATCGACGCCCGACTCAAAGTAGTCGTCACCCGAAAAGCCCGCCGAAACGCCGGCATTTGCCTCGATCACACATTCATGCCCGAATTTTTTGCTGCTGAACCGCCGAACTGGGCGTCATCCCGACGCGGTCGTCACCAAGGAAAACCTCTTTGGGTGTTCCAATCTTCATGAGCTTTTCCTTTTGGGTTAGCCGTTTATTGGTTTTATCGGCAACAAAAACGAAAAGTCGCAGCCCTCGTCCGCCTGACCGACTTCGCTGGCATAGAGACGATCATAGCCGCGCCGCTTTTCGGGCGGCACCACTGTCGACACCCATGCATTTCGGCGGTTTTCCAGCTCCGCGTCGTCTATAAGAAGTTCGATGCGCTTTTCTTTCACCGAAAGCCGGATGCGATCCCCGTTTCTGACCAGCGAAAGCGGACCGCCAATTGCGCTTTCCGGGGCGACATGAAGGATAATTGTGCCAAAGGCGGTACCCGACATGCGCGCATCCGAGATGCGAACCATGTCTTTGACGCCCTTTGCGCTAAGCTTCTTGGGTATTGGCAGGTAGCCCGCCTCGGGCATACCAGATGCACTCTTTGGGCCCGCATTCTGCAACACCATGAAATCATCTTCGGTGATGTCGAGGTCCGGGTCGTCCACGCGGCTGGCCAGATCTTCGAGCGAGGAAAAGACCACCGCCCTGCCTTCCTTTTCGAACAACCGTTCGTCGGCGGCGGAGCGCTTCAGAATAGCACCGCGCGGAGCGATATTGCCAAAGAGCGCCACCAGACCGCCCTGCGGCTCCAGCGGAGCGCTGGCCTTGGAGACGATCCTATGGTCGACATAGCCGGGATCGACTTCCAACCGATCCCCCAGCGTTTCGCCAGTCACCGACAGCGTATCGAGGTGCAAGAGCGGTTTCAGTTCGCGAAGGACAGCGCCCATACCTCCGGCATAAAAGAAATCCTCCATATAGTCCGAACCGACAGGCTTGAGGTTCACCAGAACCGGCGTGGTGTCGGATAGCGTATTCAGCTTTTCCAACGAGATCTTGATCCCAAGACGGCCCGCAACGGCCGTCAGATGGATGATCGCATTCGTCGACCCCCCCAACGCGAGCAGAACACGCATGGCGTTTTCCACCGACTTTTCCGTAATCACCTGACTTGGGCGGATCGGGTTGCCGATCATGCGGGCCGCGGCTAGCCCCGATGCCTCGCCCGCGCGCAGCCTATCTGCATGCACTGCCGGGATGGCGGCGGTGCCGGGTAGCGACATGCCCAGAGTTTCTGCGATGCAGGCCATGGTCGAAGCCGTTCCCATCACGGCACAGGTCCCGGCGGTTGTTGCCAAACGTCCTTCGACCTGATTGATCTCTTCATTTGAAACCTCTCCGGCGCGGTATTTTCCCCAGAACCGTCGGCAATCGGTACAGGCGCCAAGGCGTTCCTCGCCGTGGCGAGAGGTCATCATCGGACCGGCGACCAGTTGCACTGCTGGCACGTCGGCCGAGGCGGCCCCCATCAGTTGCGCCGGAACCGTCTTGTCACACCCCCCCATCAGCACCACTGCATCCATCGGCTGGGCGCGGATCATCTCTTCGGTGTCCATCGACATCAGGTTGCGGAACTTCAGACTGGTCGGGCTGAGGAACACTTCACCCAGCGAGATCGTAGGAAATTCGATTGGCAGACCGCCCCCCAGAAGCACGCCCCGCTTGACTGCTTCGAGAAGCTCGGGGAAATGACGGTGGCAGTTGTTGAACCCTGAAAAGCTGTTGGCAATACCGACGATCGGCTTTTTCAACACGTCCTGCGAATACCCCATGGACGATGCGAAGGATCTGCGCAGATAGATCGAGAAATCATGGTCACCATAATTGGTCAGCCCCCGGGCGAAACCGCGTGCCTTGTCATCCGACATGAGGATTAACCTTCCAGCTTGATTTTGACGTATTTCGGGTCGAGGTAATCCATGATCCCCAGTGATCCGCCTTCACGGCCCATGCCGCTTTCCTTGACGCCGCCAAAGGGTGCCTCGGCTGTCGCCAGTAGCATTTCGTTGACACCTACCATGCCGACCTCAAGATCCTCGTAAGCTCGTGTTGCCACACTGAGATTGTTGGAAAAGACATAGCCAGCCAAGCCGAATGGCAGGCTGTTGGCACGTTCGATGACCTCATCGTAATCAGAAAACGTTGTGATCGGGGCGATTGGGCCAAATGGCTCTTCGTTCATGACCAGGGCGTCATCCGGGACCCGACCCAACACTGTCGGCTCGATGAAATGCCCCTTGTTGAAGCCTGCCGGTGTCTTTCCACCGGCGAGCAATTCGGCACCGCGGTCCAGCGCGTCCTGGGTCATGCTTTGGATCGTTTTCAACCCACGTTTGTTTGCCATGGGTCCGACCTGCACACCTTCATCCAACCCGCGCCCGATTTTGAGGGATTTTGCGATCTCGGCAAAGCGGCCTGCAAAGGCATCATAACTGCTTTCATGAACATAAAACCGGGTCGGCGAAATACACACCTGTCCGCAATTACGAAACTTGGTAGTAGCGCAGATCTCTGCTGCCTTTTGTGCATCGAAATCATCGAAAATCAGAACCGGGCCGTGACCGCCAAGCTCCATCGACACCTTCTTCACACCTTCGGCCGCAAGCGACAGGATCTGCTTTCCGATTGGGACGGAGCCCGTCACACTGACCTTGCGTACGATGGGCGAGCGGATCAATTGTTGGGCGATCTGGTTGGAATTGCCGGTCAGCATATTCACAACGCCTGGTGGAATGCCCGCATCCTGGCAGGCCTGAATGAGCGCCGCGCAACAAGCAGGTGTTTCCCCCGCCGGTTTCACGATGATCGAACATCCCGCGGCAAGAGCTGCCGCCAGTTTTCTGGCAGGCAACAAGGCCGGAAAATTCCAGGCCGAAAAGGCTGCGACCACACCGACGGGTTGATAGATCACGGCCATGCGACTGTCTGCCGTACGTGCCTCGATCACTTGCCCGTAGATGCGCTTGGTTTCTTCCGAATACCATTCGAACTGATCAGCAGCGGCTCCTGTCTCACCCATCGCCTCGGCCATAGGCTTGCCTGTTTCCAGCGACATCAGGCGAGCAATATCGACCTGTCTTTCCCGGATCAGATCAGCCACCTTACGCATCTTGGCTGCTCGATCCCATGTGCCGGTCCTGCGCCAGACCGCAAAGCCTTCCTTTGCCGAACTCAAAGCAGCATCGACATCTTCGGGCGAGGCTTCAGCAATCGTACCCAGCACTTCCTCGGTTGCCGGGTCGGTTACCGGTTTGGTCGCCCTGTCCGACGCCGCACGCCACCCGCCGTGGATGAATAGATTTAGATCCTGGTACATACCTGCTCCTTAGATTGTCGCGGTCAGGTATTTGCCCTGAACGTCATCGACCCAATTGCCGACATTCCATGACCCATAGGCCCCCATCCCGGCGATCGGATCGCGCCCCGAATAAACCGGGATATGAACAAGAGAGAGGCCGTCATATGCCTGTGCCACTTCCAGCGCGGCGCCCAATTCCTCGCGGCTATAACCACCATGAAGCGCCTTCACTCCGGATACCGCCCCGGCCATGGCAACATAGTCAACGGCCACACCGTCATTGGTTTTGAACTCGCAGCCATACTGGTCGTATTGCAGCCCGGTGATCGCGGCCATACGGCGGTTGTCGAAAAGCGCCACCATGCCGCGCACCCCATGTTCAACCGCATCAATCAGAATTTGCGGATTCATCATGAATGAACCATCGCCCGTAAACGCGATCCCGTATTTGGCATCGGGCAGATAAGCACCGCTCAAAAGTGCTGAGCCAGCGAAACCCATGAACGACGCGCCGGTTTCGGTAAAGGTTTGACCCGGCGCATCATCTTCCACGATCTGAAATCCGTTTGCTTGGACATCGCCTGCGTCAAAGAACTTGATCGCGCCGATTTGATTGGCAAAGGACGCCACCGTATGGATCGCCGCCGGTTGGGTTAGAACCGGCCGTTGCCAGACGGAATCGTGCAACGGGGGAGCAAAGAGCCTTTTTGTCTTGAACTCGATCCATTCGTCCTTTTTGGCGGCACATTCGCGAAGCCAGTTCTTACGCAAGGAAACCCCTGTGTCATCACCAAGTTCTGCCAGCAGAGCACGGAGCACCGCGCCAATATCCCCTGGCAGGCACACGGTGTTGGCGTAATGCGTCAGATCGTCGAGATCGCCATTGATATTCATCACCGCACGCGCATTGGGATAACCGATACCCGAGCAATCCGCCTGACAGACTGCACGACTGCCGATAAATATGACAGCATCCGCGTTGCTCATGGCGTAATTGCCAGACAGAGAGCCTTTGGAACCACCTACGTGCATGTTCTGTACGTGCCCATCCATCAGCACGCCGGTCGAACCGGGCGACAGCACGACGGCTGCGCCGATACGGGTCGCGAAGGTTCGAATCGCCTCATAGTGGGCTCGGGTGCCGCCGCCTGCCTTGATCACGATCCGCTTGTGGCTGCGCAGAAAGGCGACGGCCTCAGCCAGATCTTCAGCGCTCGCCGGGGCCACCGCTGGAACCTTGTTACGTGCCGGCAACGTGCCGACATTGATCCGGGTCACCTGCGGTTGGGTGTTGATCGGCAGCATGATGAAAAACGGGCCGGCCTTGTAGGGATTGTGCACGCAAGACGTGCCCCGGCGAAGGCATTCGCGCAACGCGCCCGGCGTGTGCAATGTGTAGGATTGCCCCATCAGCGCGGTCATCTTGCCAAAGATGCCCTGCTCAGGCTTTGGCACCTGTTGCATGTTGTAACCTTCGCCCTGAGTCGTCTCATCGCCATAGATGTGATAGACACCGACACCGTTTGAGGCGGCAGCCAAGGACCCGGCCATGGCCTGCAAACCACCTGGGCCGATCGAGGTCACCACGGCTGGCGTCTTGCCATAGACCCATGCGTAGGCAGTCGCAGCATGCGCCATCTCGACCTCATTGCGGCAATTGATAACTTCTACAGCGCCTTCCTCGTGATAGATCCGCAGCACCTCACCCAGATCAGTCGATCCATGGCCGAAGATGGCGAAGTAACGCCGGACGCCCTGTTTCAGAAGGCCGATGACAAGAGCCTCAGACAAAGTGAGTTCCACGACACCAACATTCTGATCATTGATCAAGGCCTCATCGACGGGCTTGGCCGCCAGCCTTGTCGCGCGTGCGCGGACATCCATTTCGGCCACGTCCGGCTTTTGGTTCTTGTCAAGCATCTGGAGCCTCAGTTGTTTTTTGGAGTTTGGTTCTTTGCCTCAGCCCGCTCGTCGCCTGAAGGCCTATGACCAACAGCGCCAGAGCGAAGAAGAGCAAGACGGTGGGGGAAGTCAGGAAGATGTCGGCGCTGCCACCTGACAGCATCATCGCTGTACGAAATTCGTTTTCCAGCGTTGGGCCGAGCACCATGCCAAGGATGATCGGAGTGATCGGAACACGGATCGCGACAAGGACGTAGGCCAATACACCGATCACCCCCATCGCGTAGATGTCGAAGGCGCTGTTGCGGATGGAATAAGCGCCGATCGCGCAAAGAACGAGCACGGTAACGGCCAGAAGTTCTCGTGGGATTTTAAGGACATGGACGAAGAGCCGGATACCGACTAGTTGCAGCCCAAGAACCCAGATATAAGCGATCACGACGGCGATATACATGCCGTAAACCTCGCTTGCGTGGTTCATGAACAACGCCGGCCCAGGGGTGATCCCGTGGATCATTAGCCCACCAAGAACGATCGCCGTTGCCG
>JAOUMG010000184.1 GCA_029881635.1 Paracoccaceae bacterium
CAGGCATCTCAAGGTTCTGCGCGCAGGCCCAAGCATTACCGTTCAGGATCAGGGGCGGCCAGGCTATCTGGCTTTCGGCCTGTCACGGGGCGGGGCTGCCGATATATTGGCGCTGCTGGAAGGGGCTGCTTTGCTGTGCCAGGATGCAAGGCTTGCAGCGCTCGAAATGGCGGGGATGGGCGGTGAGTTCGAAGCGTCTGAGGATATGCGCATCGCGCTGACAGGCGCCCCGATGCGGGCCAGCATCGAAGGCGCAGGCCTTCAATGGAACGCCAGCCACCTCTTGCCCAAAGGCGCGCGGCTCAGCATCGGGGCTGCCATATCGGGTTGCTACGGGTATCTGACGCTTGGCGGCGGCATTGACGGGCCGGAACGGCTTGGGGCGCAAAGCGCGCATCTGGCGGCTGGCATCGGCAGGTCGCTGCACGAAGGGGATATCCTGCCGCTTGGCGCGGACGCACACTCGGAGGTCGGCCAGAAGATCGACGCTTTGCCGCGGTTTGAGGGCGGCACAGTGCGGATCGTGCCTAGTTTGCAGACCGAATTTTTTGCCCCCTCCGAAATCGCACGCTTTGAGGCGACGCAGTTCAAGCGTGATACACGCGGCAACCGCATGGGTGTGCGCATCGTGCCGGAAGGTGACGGGTTTCACACCGAAGCCGGCCTTTCGGTTCTGTCCGAAGTGATCGTGCCGGGTGATGTCCAGGTCACCGGCGATGGCACACCATTCGTGCTTTTGTCAGAATGCCAGACGACAGGGGGCTATCCGCGCATCGGATCGGTCCTGCCGATGGATTTGCCGCGCGTTGCGCAGGCGCGCGCGGGCGCGACGCTCCGGTTTGAATTCGCTACACTCGAAGAGGCAGTGGCGCTGGAGCGGCGCGAAGCGGCACGCCGCAAGGCTTTGCGCGGCGACGTGCGGCCGCTGATCCGCAGTCCACATGCGATCGCAAACCTGTTATCTTACCAACTGATCAGCGGCGCGACGGCTGGCTATGATCTCGAAGGGAACGACAATGACTGATACCGTCGATCTGAATGCGGATATGGGCGAAAGCTTTGGCCCGTGGGTCATGGGCGATGATCTGGCGCTGCTGGGCATTGTAACCTCGGCCAACATCGCTTGCGGATTTCATGCAGGCGACCCCGACGTGATGGCCAAAACCATGGCCGCAGCCCATGCACGCGGCGTCGGCATCGGCGCGCATCCGGGGTTTGATGACCTGCAAGGTTTCGGGCGGCAACGCATGTCACTCAGCCATGAAAGCCTCGGCAATCTGGTGCAATACCAACTTGGGGCGGCCATCGCGATGGCGCGTGCGCAAGGTGGAACTGTCCGCCATCTGAAACTTCATGGCGCGATGGCCAATATGGCCTCCGAAGATAAGGCGATGGCATTGGCATGCTACCGCGCGGCCCTTGCCGTGGCGCCTGACATCATCATCATGGTACTGGCAGGGACAGCGCAACAAAAGGCGGTTGCGGAACTGGGCTGCAAGGCGGCCTGTGAAATCTTTGCCGACCGGGCATACAATGACGATGCCACCTTGGTCGATCGCAGCCTGCCCGGCGCCGTGATCCATGATGCGAATTTTGCCGCGCGCCGCATGGTCGACATGGTGCAGGCGGGGGCCATCATCACCGAAAGCGGCAAGAAAATTCCGACGCGCATAGATACGATCTGCCTTCACGGCGACACCGCCGAGGCTGTGGAAATAGCCACTTCCACACGCGTCGCGCTGGAAGCGGCGGGTATTTCAGTCGCCAAGTTCAGAGGTCAAAAACTGTAATCGGCGACCGTGATTGCCGCATTACCCTTGCAGGAGATTTCCACCGGCCTCAGCAGGCAGGCAACGCCGTCCACCCCTTTCATGACTGGTGGGTTCTCCGCGCCCCTGATCGGCAGCGGTATCAATACTCGGTCTGCGCCTTGCTGGCTTCGGCCTCAATCGCGCGGCCTGCCGATTGCAGATCTCTGCCGGCACCTTGAATTGTCGCACAGGCGGCCAGGCTGAATGAGACGACTAGAAGCAGGGAAAGGCGGGTCATGGCATACTCCTTGGATATTCGGATCAGGCTAAACAAATAGGGCGGCATTTGCCTCCGTGCCAACCTACTGACCCGTGCTCGAATGAACAGCCCAAAATCCGCCCCAATCCTCTGCTATCCGGCAGGCCGGATAACGGGGATGCGCAATGGGAAAGCTTCTTGCCGCAGGGGCCATCGTTTTGGCCATCTATGCACTCTACGATACGCAAAAGCCCGGCTCGCGCCTGCGGCTGACATCCGGTTCGGTCAGCCTGCCTAATCTCAATGCGACCTCAGGGGGCAGTATCGGGGCAGCGGCTGTGGGCGCTGCGGGCCGGGTCGGGAACTGATTGCCGGGGTGATTTGGACCCGGTCGCTAACACAGCACCGTAAAAGGACATGTCTAAAAAGCCATGTTCTCGAATCGTCAGGAACAGGCGACAAATACACGTGTAGCGAGTGATCAATGTTTACGAGTAATCTATTGGGTGTAAAAATTTGACGAAACTGTTTCCAGTTCCTAACCAATAAGCAAACCCGTGCCTTGGCGCGGGTTTGCGTTTTCTCGGCCAGGAATAGCCGAAACACTCAATTCCCCGAAAATCATGCTATTGTTTCAACTCTGGAAATAAATGTCCAAAGCAGTAAACCGCTTTGGGTCAATAAGCAGAACTACTGAAGGGGGACTAGCCATGACCACGGATCAGACAAGTTATGTCGCGATGTCGCGTTCGGCGCATTACTTCGACATCATGCGTACGACCATTTTCACTTTTGCCGCTATTGCCGCGATGATTCACCTTGGCCCCGACGGGTTTTCGTTGGCGCTGGCCATGCTCGTGGTGGCGACAACTGCCTATGGGGTTCTGGCTGGGGGCGTCGCGCTTGATGATCTGGCAAATCTGCGCGATGGAATGGATGAAGATATGGCCGTGTCGGCCTATGGCAAGGGTCTGGCCGCGCGCAACATTCCGACACTCAAAATGATCTCATCCGTGCTGCTGGGTCTGGTCGGTCTGGCCGAGCTGCTGGCGATCTTGACCTGATTGCAGACGGCTGCCTTGTCGGGACACGTGTCGGGACGGATGCGGGACAGTTGAGGGACGGCGGCGCGACGGATGCCAGCCACCTGCTTGGTCTTCTGGATCGTTAACCGGCCGTTAACTGCGACGGAGAAAAGCTGGGGCATGAAATTGCTTTTGCCCCTGTTGATTCTTGTTGGATGCGGTGCCTCGCCGGACCCGAAATTTTTCGGTGCCTCCCGGCATGAGGTTGCGGTTGAAGGCATTAATTTCGTGGTTTTTCATAAAGATACGCGCGCAGAGGTGGTCCGGCTGGGGTACCTGCGCCGCGCTGCCCGCACGCCTGTACCCCGGCTGATGGCCTCAGCAGCAGCCCAAGCCACAGGGTGTCAGGTCATTGCCAATTCGATGAAAACCAGAATTCCCGGCGATACGGGTGAGGCAAAGTTTGATCTTGATTGCTAAGGTGCTGTTTCAAAGCGCTTCGGATTTATCTTGAGTTAAATACCATCAGAAATAGCGTGCGAAATCAGCATCTTGCTGATTGAGAGGCGGCGAATTCTGAGTCAAGCTAAACCCGAAACGCTCTAGTTAAAGAAAGATCTCAGTGTCGCTTCAAATTCCCGCGGCTTGTCCGCATGCAACCAATGCCCCGCACCGGGGATCTTGGCGAATTTGGCATTCGGAAATAATCGTTTTATTTCAGCACGGTGTTCGGTTTTTACATAGTCTGACAGTCCCCCGGCCAGCATCAATACCGGCCCGGCATATTCGCTGTCGATCACAGGCCAGCCCATGATCTGCGGCATTTCCCGCTCCAACACCTCCAGATTCAATCTCCACCTTGGGTATTGTTCCTTCAGATCAAGTGATTGCAACAAAAATGCCCGAACGCCCGGATCATCCACACGCAATGCCAACCGCCGATCCGCCTCGCCGCGCGAGGTGATGCCGTCCAGATCCAGTTCCCGCATTGCCCGGGTAAGGTGGCCTTGGGTGTGTGAATATTTCACCGGGGAAATATCGCCTACAATCAGCCTGTTAACCTGATCCGGATGCATCAGCGCCAATAGCATCGAGGCTTTGCCACCCATAGAATGACCGATCACATCGACCGCGGCGTTTTCGGCGCTGATGACTTCCGCAAGGTCATTGGCCAGATCCTGATAGCTGTTCGTCTCGGCGCGAAAGCTTTCGCCGTGATTGCGCATGTCAACCGCTACAACCCGCCGGTCATCCGCCATCCTTCTGGCGATGGCACCCCAATTGCGCGCCGAACCGAAAAGCCCGTGCGCAATCAACAATGTGGGTAACCCCGAAGCAGTACCAAATGAAGTTATGTTAAGCATGCACTATTCCTAACGCAGCATTTCCGCGGCTGCCAGTGACGCTTGCAGAAAGGGCCTGTGACATCGTAAACATTGCGGGAAGGGGAAGCGGTTATGAGCGGCGTTGCGGTTCAGAAAATGGCAGACAGGGTGGCCGAGCTGATGGAGCAACGGCTGCGGGTCCGGGGCGACAACCTGTCGGAAAAGCTTCGTCGCGGCGCACGGCTATTGCCCAGAAAGGTGCGCAAGAACGCCCTTTATCTTGCGGAAGTTTCCTCGACGGCGCATGTGCCAATGATGCAGGCGCGACTTGATCATGAACGAATTTCTGACGCCTATGACGTGTGTGTACAGTACCTCAAGCCACTGGGGGCTGGCGCAAGGCGCCGCGCCCTGATGTTGGACATGCTTCGTGGCCTCTGGGGCGCTGCATTGGCGACACTTGTGCTGGTCTTTGTAGTTCTTGTCTGGCGTGGGCTGATCTGACCCCCCTTTTAATTCCGACCGAATGAATCTATTCCTGAACAGGGTTCAAGAGGTTTCAGGTGGCTGGAAAAACAGAAAAACGCAAGCAAGAGCTGCGCCAAAAGCTGATTGAAGCGGCAGAACGCCAGATCGTCTCAGGCGGCGTGGCTGGGGTGAAGGCGCGCGATCTGGCTGCAGAAGCAGGTTGTGCACTGGGCGCCATTTACAATGTTTTTGATGATTTGAACGCTTTGGTCATGGAAGTGAACGGCCGAACTTTCCGTAAGTTAGGCATACGCGTCGCAGGATCACTGTCAGGCTCTGACGGCGAGCCGCCAGTGGCAAGGCTTATTCGGATGTCGAATGCCTATCTGGCCTTTGCATCCGAGAATACCAACCTCTGGCGAGCGCTGTTCGATCTGGAGATGACCAACGAAATGCCGGTGCCCGAGTGGTACCTTAAGGAACTGCAACAACTTTTCGCCCATATTGCACGTCCGGTGTCG
>JAOUMG010000185.1 GCA_029881635.1 Paracoccaceae bacterium
AGGGGCATGGCGTCAAACCTCGGAATTGGCCGGGACGGTCAGGATCGCCCTTGTGGCCGCTGCAACATCATTCTGGCGCATCAGGCTTTCACCGATGAGAAAGGCGCGCGCCCCGTGCCGGGCAAGATCGGCAAGATCTTCGGGGCCATAAAGTCCGCTTTCAGCGATCAGCGTCCGGTCGTCAGGTACAATCGGCGCGAGCTGACGTGTTGTCTCAAGAGTGACGTGGAAGGTTTTGAGATTACGGTTGTTTATGCCGATCATAGGCGACTTGAGACGGAGTGCTCGTTCCATCTCGCTGGCATCATGCACTTCAATCAGGGCATCCATCCCCCAATGATGGGCCGCATCCTCAAGCTCGGCCGCCAAAGCATCCGAGACAGAGGCCATGATGATCAAAATGCAATCAGCCCCCCAGGCGCGGGCTTCGGCCACCTGATAGGTGTCATAAAGAAAATCCTTTCGCAGCGCCGGTAGTGAACAGGCGTTGCGCGCAGCGGTCAGAAAATCCGGTGCGCCCTGAAACGAAGGCGTGTCGGTCAAGACCGACAGGCAGGTCGCCCCGCCTGCTTCATAGGCTTGTGCCAGCGCTGGTGGATTGAAGTCGGCGCGGATCAGACCCTTGGAAGGGCTGGCCTTCTTGATCTCTGCAATCAGCCCATAGCCGGTTTTCGCCGCCGATTTCAGCGCGGCATGAAAGCCACGCACAGGGCTGGCCGCGCGTGCCGCAGCCTCAACCGATGCCAGTGGACGTGCGGCCTTGGCCGCGGCGATTTCGTCCAGCTTATAGGCTTTGATCTTATCAAGTATATCCATGCGTTTCTCATAGCGTCCTGCCCGCGCCAAGGGAAGCCGGTTGCGTTATTCAATCCCCAATCCAATCGATTGGAGGTTTACCCATTTTAGACAGCCACCGGTTCACCCGCGAAAAAGGTCGGGATCCAAAGAATGCAGGATGGGCAGCGCGGGTGTTTGCGGCACCCAATGGCGACGGGTGGGTAGACCGGATTATCAGATGACCGGCCTCGGTCACGGGGGCCATCACCCAGGCATCACGACCCCAAAGAATAAAGGCCGTCGGTTGCTGAGATATTTCGCCAAGCACCTCGGCTGCGAGGTTTTGCCAGCCGATTTTGCTATGACCGCGCGGCTCGCCTGCCGGGACTGTAAGCACGGTATTCAGCAGCAATACGCCCTGCCGTGCAAGATGGCGCAAATCGCCGGTCTTGGGTGCGGAGCCCAGATCATCGCGCATTTCGCGGTAAATGTTGGACAGCGATCTTGGCAAGGGGGTCACATCAGGTTCGACGGAAAACGCAAGGCCATGGGCATGACCGGGTGTCGGGTAGGGATCTTGGCCAAGAATTACCGCGCGAACGTCGCTGGGCCCGGTTAGGAACAAGGCCGCGAATCGTTGCGCAGGCGGGGGCAGCGCAACACGCCTATCTGCCGCCAATCTGGCGGCGATCCGGGGCCAGTCTTTGCTGAAAAAGGGTAAATGCGCCCAAGCGGGCGGCACCGGAGATGTCATCCGCTCGAAGTGGCCTTTGCCAGCGCCTCGATTTTGGCTTTGGCGGCACCTGAATCGATGCTTGCCGCTGCCATCGCGACGCCTTCGCGCAAGTCTTGGGTTATTTCCGCCACAATCAGTGCCGCGGCTGCGTTCAACAAAACGGCATCGCGGTAAGCGCCTTTTTGTCCATCCAGAAGGGCCCGAAACGCTCGGGCATTCTGCTCGGGGCTGCCGCCCATGATTGCCTCGAACGGGTGAACGGGCAGATCTGCCTCTTCCGGGTGCAGCTCAAATTCCGTAACTGCGCCGTTTTCGAGCGCGGCAACCCAACTAACCCCACAGATCGATAATTCGTCAGTGCCGTCCGATCCATGAACCAGCCAGGCCCGTTCGGACCCCAATGCCGCGAGCGTTTCAGCCATGGGCCTGATCCACTGGCGGGAAAACGCACCGGTCAATTGGCGCGTGACACCCGCAGGATTGGTCAGAGGGCCAAGCAGGTTGAAAACGGTACGGGTACCCAGTTCGGCCCGCGTTGGCATCACATGCCGGATTGCGGGATGATGCATCGGTGCCATCATGAAGGCGATCCCGCAGTTTTCCAGGGCCCTTTCAACGCTTTGCGCGTCGATCATCACGTTGATTCCCATCTGGGTCAAAGCATCGGCTGCACCTGATTTCGACGACAGGTTGCGGTTGCCATGTTTGGCCACGACGACACCGGCCCCTGCCACCACAAAAGCGGTTGCGGTCGATATGTTCAACGTACCCTTGCCATCGCCGCCGGTTCCAACGATGTCCATGGCCCCTGCTGGCGCCTTCACAGCGTGGCATTTTTTGCGCATGACGCGCGCGGCGGCGGCAATTTCTTCAACGGTTTCGCCGCGGGTGCGCAGCGCCATCAGCAAGCCGCCCATCTGGCTGGGCGTTGCGGCACCTTCGAACAATGTTTCAAACGCCAGTTCCGCCTCGGCGCGGGTCAGCGGCCGGTCGGCGGCCAGACCAATCAGAGGGCGCAGATCATCGCTCATGCGGCCACCGACAACGGCACGCGGGCCGCCACAAGGAAATTTTGCAACAGCTTGTGCCCATGTTCCGAGGCAATCGATTCAGGATGAAACTGTACGCCTTCCATCGGAAGCGTGCGGTGGCGCAGGCCCATGATCGTGCCGTCATCCAGCCATGAGGTGATCGCCAGACATTCGGGCAGGCTTGCCCGGTCAACGATCAGGGAGTGATAGCGGGTTGCTTCGAATGGCGACGGCAGGCCCTTGAAAACGCCCATGCCCTGGTGATGCATGGTTCCCATCTTGCCATGCACGACCTCATGGCAGCGAACGACGTTGCCGCCAAATGCAGCCCCGATTGTCTGGTGGCCCAGGCAGACCCCAAGCAGAGGGATGGTCGCGGCAGCGGCGGCTTTTGTAAGGTCTAGGCAAATTCCCGCCTGTTGCGGGGCGCACGGACCCGGAGACAGCACAATTGCTGACGGATTAAGGGCCAAAGCTTCATTTACGGTAATCGCGTCATTGCGGTGGACAGCCACATCTGCACCCAATTCGCCCAGATAATGAGCAAGATTGTAGGTAAAGCTGTCGTAGTTATCGATTAAGAGCAACATGGTTGGCTTTCGTTTTCGCTTAACGCAATCAGGGGGTGAACCTGCCTACGTGTCGGGTTATACTTGGTCAGAGCCGCGCGCCCGGGTCAAGGGCATCAAGCGGACGAACGAGCAGGTAAAACGTCGGAGGCTGACGTGGGCAAAGGTTTTCTATTCGGAATTTGTTTCGGGGCGATGTTTGCCGCGTTGAGTCTTTCGGCGGTCTCATTGATGGGGCCACCAGTTGGCAGCCGCTTGCAGTTTGTGCAGGTGGCAGAACCGGTATCTCAGGAAATGATGCAAGCAGAGCAAGCGGCTTTGCCGGATCAACCTGCCGATGACGGAGTGACTTCCGCTGATGTGACCCCGGCAGAAACGAAAACCGATACGCCCGAAGTGGCTATCGTCGATGTCCCTGCAGGGTCAGAATTTGCCCGCCCGAAATCGGAGCAAGAAACAGTAGTGCCGGGAACAGAGCCGGTAACTCTGGCGAGTGAATTGCCTGAAGTGACAGCGCCAGACGCTGAAACCACACCCCAGTTGGCGGATCTGTCACCGGCCGCCATCCCCGAAGGTCAGGCCGTTGCCCCTGATGTTATCCCAGCGCCTGAACCAGAGACACCTGAGATGTCGGTCGCCAATCTCGACCTCGGACCCACAGCCGCAACCGTGCCGCCCGGCCAGGCCCCGGTTTTGGAGACTAGTTCAGGCGTCGATAACGCCGTGCCAACAGTGGAAACACCGGCTCCGTTAAGTGTGGCTTCTTCCGTGGATAGTGTCGAAACCGGTGAAGCAGCTGCAATGGATGAACCGGCACCGCTGGCGAATGTCGAGGTGACTGTAGAAAACGAGCCTGCGGAAATCATTCCTCAGCCGATTGAAACCGCCAGCGTCGTCGTTGAAACCCCTGCGACCGTACCGGTCGTGGAAGAAACATCCGAAGCTGAGATGGCCACCGAAGCCATTTCAACCCTGGAAACGCCGAGTGTATCCACCTCTGTTCCCACAACCCTCGCCCAGGCGGAACCGGTGACCGAATCCATTGCCGCTCCGGAACCGGAAAGCCGCGTGGCCCAGGCGCAGGCCGTTTTGCCCGAAACCACACCGATCATTCTCGATCCAGCACCGCAAAAGCAGCAGAGTGCTGATGATGCGCCAATACCCGGCTTTTCGGAGGCGGTTGCCGGGGTCAAGGTCAACCGCCTGCCGACGATCGGAACAGCGCCCGATGAAGAGGCACCTGCACCTGAAGCCGATACCGGCCTGACGCCGGATCAGGAAATCGACCTGGCCACACTGCCCGCAATCGTCCGCTATGCCGCCGCATTTGAGCGCCCTGAAGGTCGGGCATTGCTGTCAGTTGTCATTCTTGATGTCGGTGTGGAAGAGGGTGGGCTGGAACCTGCGGCACTGGCTGTATTGGGTTTGCCGGTCACGATCGCCGTATCCCCATCGCGGTCAGATGCCGCAAACAGGGCGGCTATCTATCGTGCGGCCGGTCTGGAAGTTGCCATTCTCGCGCCCGAGCTTCCGACTGGTGCGACGGCCAGCGATCTGGAAGTGAGCTATCAGAGCTTTGTGTCCAGTTTGCCAGAGACAATGGCCGTGATTGGCCAGCCGGATGCGCAGTTTCAAACTAATCGGCGTACAGCCCAACATCTGGCATCGCTTTTGTCAGCGGATGGCAGGGGGCTGATTTCCTATTCCCGCGGGCTCAACCCCGCAGGGCAAGAGGCTGAAAAGGTCGGTGTGGCGCATGCTGCTGTCTACCGCGAATTGGACAATGACCATGAAAATGCGGGTACGATCAGCCGCTATCTGGACCGGGCAGCCTTTGAAGCGGATCAAAAGGGTCAGGTCTTGGTTCTGGGGCATTCCTATCCGGCGACGATTGCCGCCTTGAACGAATGGGCGGTCGCCGGGGCAAAGGGCACAGCGATTGCGCCTGCCTCTGCGGTCATGATCACCGCAACACCGTTGAACTGACGGGCTGTTACGATCTGCCCTTCGTGAAATCTTTTGCGGTCTCCGGGCGCGGCGCCTCAGTTCATTTGTGCATGCACCGCATTTATAGCGGCCTGATCCAGGGTGATCCCCGCCTCAGACTCGATGGCCTGAGTATAGAGATCAAACATGTCCTGGGCCAACGCCTGCGCCAGCTGATCCTTCAGGCCACTGCTGGTGGTCAGGTAATCAGGTGCCGAACGATCTGCTTCGGTGATTGTTTGAAGCG
>JAOUMG010000186.1 GCA_029881635.1 Paracoccaceae bacterium
GTGCTGACCGCACTTGAGGCGGAAGGCGATGTGGCGCAGGTGGAACGGTATCGCGATCTTGGTCGAAAGCCCTGAAAGGGCGTGGAAAGGGAAACTCACCTTGGTGTTCAAGCGGCGTAACCCGCGAACATATCTGCGGATGTTAGCCGAGGCGTTCTGGCCCCGCGGCGGCTGGACGCGTGCCTTTTACTATGTCCGGCACCGGGTAAGGCGGCTGCCCGACAGTTCGCAAAAAATCGCGCGCGGTGTATTCGCCGGGGTATTTACCAGTTTCACCCCGCTTTTTGGCCTGCATTTTGTCACTGCCGCTCTGATCGCCAAACTGATCCGGGGAAACATTCTTGCCTCGGTGCTGGCAACCTTCTTCGGAAATCCGATTACCTTTCCCATCATCGCGTTCAGTTCGATGAAACTGGGCCACCTGATCCTGGGCACAAATTTCGACGAATCCACCCATGACACGCTTTTTGGAAAATTCGTGGGGGCGGGCGAAGATCTCAAACACAACTTCTTTGCGATGTTCACAGACGCAACCGCGCAATGGGGCAATCTCTATAATTTCTACAATGAGATTTTTCTGCCCTATCTGGTGGGCGGCATCGCCCCCGGCGTGGTTTGCGGCCTGATCTGCTACTACCTGTCGGAACCCGTGATCGCGGTTTACCAAAAGCGTCGCAAAACAAAACTCAAGGCAAGATTTCAGAACCTCAAGGCCCGGCTCCATGCACGCAAAGAAGAGCGTCGGGAAAAACACTGAGGCGCTACGACACCCAGCCAATTGTAACCAAGACAAAAATGCCGTTCACAGCAGCCCTTTCGCCGGGCTAATCTTGGCAGGACATTCGGGAGACAAAGCATGGAACTGCGCAAACCGCTGGGCAAGCTGAGGCTGGGCGTGAACATTGACCACGTGGCCACGGTCCGCAATGCGCGCGGCTCTGCCTATCCCGATCCGGTCCGGGCCGCGAAACTCGCCGAAACGGCAGGCGCCGACGGTATCACCGCGCATCTTCGCGAAGATCGCCGCCATATCACCGATCCCGATATTGATCGGCTGATGGAGGCCTTGAGCGTTCCGCTCAATTTCGAAATGGCCGCGACGGATGAGATGCAGAAAATTGCTCTTCGCCACAAACCCCATGCCGTCTGTATCGTCCCCGAAAAGCGTGAAGAACGGACCACCGAAGGCGGGCTGGAGGTTGCGCGCGAAGAAAACCGGCTGGCACATTTCATCGCACCCCTGCGCGATGTGGGTTGCCGCGTGTCGATCTTCATCGCCGCCGATGCCCCACAGATCGAGGCAGCCGCACGGATCGGTGCCACGATTGTCGAACTTCACACCGGGGCATATTGCGACTTTCATGCCGAAGACCGGATAAAGGAGCGTGACGCAGAGCTGGACCGCCTTCGCGAAATGTCGGCTTTTGCACATTCGCTCGGGCTCGAGGTTCATGCCGGTCATGGTCTGACCTATGACACTGTCGTACCTGTGGCGGCCTTCCCCGAGGTGATGGAACTCAATATCGGCCACTTCCTGATCGGCGAGGCAATTTTCACCGGGCTGAAATCCGCCATTGTCGAAATGCGCAGGCTGATGGACGAGGCGCGGAAGGGGGCCTAGATGACGGAACTGAACCTCTGGCTGATCCTGGCGGCCGCCCTGATCGGCGTCGCCAGCCCCGGCCCCTCAACACTTGCCATCGCCGGGACCGCGATGGCCCAGGGCAAGCGCCGCGCACTGGCACTTGCTACGGGTATCACACTCGGGTCGCTGACATGGTCGGTTGCCGCCGCTGCCGGATTGTCGGCCCTCATGCTCGCCAATCTCTGGGCGGTCGAGGTGCTGCGCTATCTCGGTGCGGCGTATCTTCTGTTCCTAGCGTTCAAATCGCTGCGCTCGGCCTGTCGCCCCGGTGCAGTCAAGACCAGCGCGGTCGGTGGCACGACCCTGAAGGGGGCCGTCGCACGCGGGCTCGCGCTGCATCTCACCAATCCCAAGGCGATCTTCTTCTTTGGCTCGCTCTACGCCATCGGCGTGCCGCAAGGTGCCTCGCCGGTGATGCTTCTGACGGTGATTGCCGCAGTCGGCTTGCAAAGTGCGCTGGTCTTTCACCTTTACGCGGTTCTTTTCTCTCACCCGCGCATTATGACCGCTTACAGCCGCCTGCGCCGCCCGCTTGAGGGGCTCTTTGCTGCCGCGTTCGGCACCGCCGCGCTCAAGATCATGACGGCAAGGATAGGCGCGCCATGATCACCCTCGTTCAGCTTTTCGCCGGGGTCGGTTTCGGCCTCCTCAATTCTTCAAAAATCGGGTGATCGTCGGCATGGCATTGTCCCACAGGCTCTTTGACCGGCATTCCCTTGTCCCGACACGTGTCGGGACGGATGCGGGACAGATGCCATACGCAAACCCGACGCAGGCCAGACGCTGCTTTTGGGTGCCGGAATGATTCTCGGCATCGGGACGGATCTCGCCAATATCGACCGCATTCAGGCAACGCTTGATCGGTTTGGCGATCGGTTTCGCGACCGGGTATTTACTGCGACTGAACAGCGCAAGGCCCAAGGGCGCAAGGATGTTGCCGGTACCTACGCAAAACGCTGGGCGGCGAAAGAGGCCTGCTCCAAGGCGCTGGGCACCGGCCTTCGGATGGGAATATCGTGGAAAGATATGTCGGTTTCCAACCTGCGTTCCGGGCAACCCGTCATGCATCTGACAGGATGGGCTGCTGAACGATTAAAACAAATGACTCCAGCAGGTTACGAAGCAGTCGTCCATGTCACTCTCACCGATGATCACCCCTGGGCGCAGGCTTTTGTCGTGATCGAGGCTTGCCCTGTCCCGAACCGTGAAACTTGACTTCGCCCGCCCGGACGATCATGTAGCGCGGGACCAAAATGAGGGCAGGACAGATTATGGCCAGCAAGGCACAGGAAGGGATCGTTGAGACGGTCAAAACGGTTGTCTGGGCCCTGCTGATTGCCGGGGTATTTCGGACGCTGTTTTACCAGCCGTTCTGGATCCCGTCAGGCTCGATGAAGGACACGCTGCTGATCGGCGATTTTCTGTTCGTCAACAAAATGGCCTACGGCTATTCGCGCTACTCCTGCCCGTTTGCCGCCTGCCCGATCACCGGCCGCCTGTTCACCGCCGAACCCGAACGCGGGGACGTCGTCGTATTTCGCCATCCGGCCAATGGGTCAGATTTTATCAAGCGCCTGATCGGCCTGCCCGGCGACACGGTTCAGGTGCAGGATGGCATCGTTTACATTAACGGGGTTGTAGCACCGCAGACGGATGCCGGCACGTTTGAAGAGATCAAGGAACCGCAAGGATCGCAACGTGGCACACCACGCTGCTCAAACGATCCGGTGGGTCGTGGCGGTATCTGTATCAAGGAACGCTTTGTCGAAACGTTGCCCAATGGCGCCAGCCATCACATTCTGAACATCGCAAACAGCGCCGCCGACAACACGCCATTGTACTCGGTTCCGGCAGGGCATTACTTTTTCATGGGCGACAACCGCGACAATAGCCAGGACAGCCGTTTTGCCGTTTCCAGCGGCGGTGTGGGCATGCTGCCTGCCGAATATCTGATCGGGCGCGCTGATCGGATCATGTTCTCCTCCGCTGGCCGGTCGTTGTTTTTCTTCTGGACATGGCGCGGTGATCGGTTCTTCAAGGCGGTAGAGTGAGGCTTTCAGCCGACCTTCTCGCCTTTTCGGCCCGCATCGGCCATGAATTCGGGCGCCCCGATCTGTTGGTTCGCGCCGTTACCCATGCCTCGATCTCCACACCAACGCGCCCCGATAACCAGCGGCTTGAATTTCTGGGTGACCGGGTCTTGGGCCTCGTCATGGCCGAGGCGCTGCTGGCCGCTGATCAAGTTGCAACCGAAGGTCAGCTCGCCCCCCGCTTCAACGCTTTGGTGCGCAAGGAAACCTGCGCAGATGTGGCGCGCAGCATCGATCTTGGATCGGTTCTGAAACTTGGCCGGTCAGAGATGATGTCGGGTGGCAGGCGTAAAGAAGCGCTGCTTGGCGACGCGCTTGAGGCGGTCATTGCCGCCGTTTACCTCGATGGAGGCTTTGAGGCAGCGCAGCGCGTGATCCTGCGGCTCTGGGGGCATCGCATCGACGCGGTTGAAACTGACGCACGCGACGCCAAAACCAGCCTTCAGGAACTGGCACAGGCAAGGGGCCAGAACCCACCCACCTATGCGGAAGAAGCCCGCGAAGGCCCGGATCATCAACCTGTCTTTACCGTTTCCGTAACGCTGGAAAGCGGTGAAACCGAAACTGCCCGGGCTGGTTCGAAACGTCAGGCTGAACAGTCAGCGGCAAAGGCGCTTTTGGCGCGGATGGAGAAAAATGATGGCTAGCGCCAGCACCCCCGAAACGGCAGGTCAGCGGGCCGGCTTTGTCGCCCTGATCGGCGAACCGAATGCCGGCAAATCGACGCTGTTGAACCGCATGGTCGGGGCCAAGGTCTCGATTGTCACCCATAAGGTTCAAACCACGCGCGCGCGCATTCGCGGCATCGCGATGGAAGGGCAATCCCAGATCGTCTTTGTTGACACGCCGGGTCTTTTCCGCCCCCGTCGCAGGCTTGACCGCGCCATGGTCGCGGCTGCATGGGGTGGTGCCGCCGATGCCGATATCGTGGTCCTGTTGGTTGAGGCCCATCGCGGGCTGACCGAAGGGGTGCAGGCAATCCTCGATGCTCTCAAGGAACGCGTGGGAGAGGGCCAGCGGCTCGCCCTGGCGATCAACAAGATCGACCGGGTCAAGGCCGAGGTCCTGCTGGCCCTGTCGGCGAAACTGAACGAAGCCTACCCATTCGAACGCACTTTCATGATCTCGGCGGAACGCGGGCATGGCGTTGACGACCTGAAAGCCTGGCTGGCCAGCGAATTGCCCGAAGGCCAGTGGTTTTACCCCGAGGATCAGATCGCCGACCTGCCCATGCGCATGATCGCCGCCGAAATCACCCGTGAAAAGCTGACTCTCAGATTGCACGAAGAACTTCCCTACCAGCTGACCGTTGAAACCGAGGCCTGGGAAGACCGCCCAGACGGATCGGCGCGTGTCGATCAGCTTGTCTATGTCGCGCGCGATGGTCACAAAGGCATTGTTCTTGGCAACAAGGGTGAGACGATCAAGGCCGTGGGTCAGGCGGCTCGGGCCGAACTCGCTGAATTCCTTGGCCGCCCGGTACATCTTTTCTTGCAGGTTAAGGTGCGGCCGAACTGGCAGGAAGAGCCGGAGCGTTTCACCGAAATGGGGCTCGATTTCAAGGATGGCAACTAGTCCGCGCCTGACAGCAGATTTTTGGGTCCGT
>JAOUMG010000187.1 GCA_029881635.1 Paracoccaceae bacterium
AAGGCATGCACCGGAATTTTCTTTTCCGTCGCCAATCGCCTGATACGGGCGGCAATCAGTGCTGATTGCACCGGAGACCCGCCTGGTGAATTGACAACCAGCGCTATAGCCGCCGGCTTGCCTTTGGCGAATGCCCGGTCGATCACTGGGCCAATCGTCGCATCGTTCAACCCTCCACCAGGGCGACCCCCCGCAGAAATGACACCCTGCAGGCGGATAACCGCAACACGCGGCGGCGATTTTACGAAAGGGATAAATCTTTTCATGCCTTCCGATGTAATCCGCTGTGGGTTCGGGAACAATAGCCGAAGCCAGCCTTTCCGAAGCCCGCACATCGGGATACTGTCTGCATCATGATCGACAAGCTGGAAATGTTCATCGCTTTGGCCAATGAACGGCACTTTGGCCGCGCTGCGGAAGTTGTGGGTGTGACCCAGCCTTCGCTTTCCAGCGCCATCAAGCAGCTTGAGGATCAGTTGGGCGTTCAATTGGTCTTTCGAGGATCGCGGTTTCAGGGGCTGACACCTGAAGGGCAGCGGGTGCTTGACTGGGCCCTGCGCATCGTCGGTGACACACGCACCATGCGAGAAGAAATGCGCGCCCTGAAACGCGGGGTGTCGGGCAACCTTCGTATTGGTGTCATTCCCACCGCCTTGCCGATTATCGCGCGGCTGACCGTGCCCTTTCTGGACCGGAACCCGAATGTCGACCTGACAATCCTGTCACGGACCTCAGCCGAAATTCTCGACGGCATCGAGAGGCTGGAGCTTGAGGCCGGGATTACCTACCTCGACAATGAGCCGCTCGGCCGGGTGACCCAGATGGCGATGTACCGCGAAACCTATCGGCTGCTGGTGGCGGCGTCGCATCCCCTGGCGAAACGGCAAAGTGTGAGCTGGGCGGAAACGGCTGAATTACCGCTTTGCCTGCTGACTGGTGATATGCAAAACCGGCGTATCGTCAACCAGCATCTGGCTGAGGCCGAGGCGGTGGTACGTGCCACCGTCGAATCCAACTCCACCATCGCGCTGGTCGCCCATGTGGCAACCGGACGCTGGGCATCCATCGTGCCGATGACACTGGCGGAAATGTATTCACCCGGCTCCGGCCTTGTCGCGATTCCGATCATCCAACCGGAGGCGAGCCATCTTGTCGGCCTGATCACGGCGTTCCGCGAACCCCATACACCAGTCGTCGCCGCACTTCTGGACGAGGCGCGGAGGGTGGCTGAAATCTAGGCTGGGATATGACCCACCAATTGGCCAGAGGGTCGGTGGATGTTGTCTGACAAGACGAAACCGCCATTATGCACTTGTTAGGGGGTCAGCAAGGTTCAGCCCGCTGCAGCAAGAATAGCTTGCAATTCGGCCTGGCCCAGCACCACTGGATTGGCTTTCATCGACGATGCCCCCAAGGAAGCCACGGAGATTTCCGCGTGATCTTGTGGGGTAACCCCCAGTGCCGACAGGCGCGGCAGACCTTCATCATGTGCCCAGCTCTCCAAACCATCCAGAGACCCAAAAACGTCACTAATCCAGCCAAAAACTTCTTCAAATCGTTTGGCCACCTGTCCATCCGTACCCGCCGCCACCGCGTTTGTCCGCAATACATGCGGTAACAGGACCCCACAGGTTGCCCCATGAGCCGCACCGGTTCTGCCGCCGATCACACCGGCCAGCCCATGCACCGCACCAAGACCTGCATTGGCCAACGCCAGCCCGCCCGAAAGGCTGACCCAGGCCATCTGATCGCGGGCCACCTCATTCTCAACGATCATCAGCGATCTGAGTGCAGCGAGTCCTGTGGGAATCGCCCTTTGGCACAATGCGTCAGTATATGGATTGGCGCGGGCTGAGAGATAGGGCTCGATCACCTGAACAATGGCATCGAGCCCCGAAGCCAGCGTAACCCCTTTTGGGCACCCATCGGTCAGACTTGGATCCACAATGGCGACATCGGCAATCATCCTGTCATCGCGCAGGCTGACCTTGACCCGACGATCAGGCACATCGATTACTGCGTTCTTGGTCGCCTCGGCGCCGGTTCCGGCGGTCGTTGGCAATGCGATGAAGGGCAAGGGTGCTGCGGCCAACGGCAATCCACGCCCCACTACTTCCAGATAGTCGATTACGGGTCCGGGTGATGGCAGCAAACCTGCAACCGCCTTACCCAGATCAACCACAGCCCCGCCACCCAAGGCAACGATGCAATCGGACCCTTTGGCCGCCGACACTGCTGCCTCGACCATTGTAATCGTTGGTTCGCCCGCACAAGGATACGGCATCACGGTGACACCAGCCTGCATTAACCTCGCCAGCAGCCAGTCCGCCCGTCGAATGTCGCGGCCATGCACCAGAAAAATCCGGCGACCCATTGCGGCAATCAAAGGGACCGCCGCCTTGGCCTGCCCACGCCCAAATAGAATCCGCGCCGGGGCGGCAATGGCAAAGGGCGTGATCATACCGCCAGCGTGGCCTGAACCGCCCGCTGCCAGCCTTTGTACTTGGTGTCGCGCACCGCGTCGGCCATTGCCGGTTCAAAGCGCTTTTCCAGCGCCCAGGCGGCGGCAAAGCCCTGTTGATCGGGATAGACACCCGCCCGCGACCCTGCCAGCCAGGCGGCGCCCAGCGCCGTCGTCTCGGTCACCTCGGGCCGATCAACCGGCGCGCCAATAATATCCGACAGGAACTGCATCGCCCAATTGCTGGCTGTCATACCGCCATCGACGCGCAAAATCCCCTCGGCGGCACCACCCCAGTCTGCACGCATCGCCTCCAGCAGATCGCGGGTCTGATAACCAACACTTTCGAGCGCCGCCCTGGCGAACTCGGCGGGGCCAGAGTTGCGGGTCAGCCCAAACACCGCACCCCGGCAATCCGCGTTCCAGTAAGGCGCACCAAGGCCGGTAAAAGCGGGCACCAGAATGACATTCTGACTGGCATCGGCAGCCTCGGCCAGACCGTGGGTTTCGCCTGCTTCCTTGATGATCTTCAAGCCATCGCGCAGCCATTGCACCACTGCCCCGGCGATAAAGATCGACCCCTCCAATGCATAGGTGGGCTGACCTTTGAACTGATAAGCTATGGTCCCCAAAAGGCGGTTCTTGCTTTCAACCAGTGTCCCCCCGGTATTCAGCAGCGCAAAGCATCCGGTGCCATAGGTCGATTTCATCATACCGGGGGCAAAGCAGGCCTGCCCGATAGTCGCCGCCTGCTGATCGCCCGCCACGCCCAGTATCGGGATTGGCCTACCGAGGATATCCGCCTTTGTGCTCCCGAAATCCGCCGCGCAGTCGCGCACCTCAGGCAGCATCGACATTGGAATACCCAGCAGCGCGCAGATATCGGCGTCCCAGCGGCCGTCGCGAATATTGTAGATCAACGTGCGTGCGGCATTTGTGGCGTCGGTTGCATGAACCCGCCCGCCTGTCAGCTTCCAGATAAGGAAGCTGTCGACCGTACCGAACAACAAATCCCCCCGTTCAGCCGCCGCCCGTGCGCCTTCGACATTCTCCAGCAACCACGCGATCTTGGTGCCAGAAAAGTATGGGTCAAGAAGCAGGCCCGTCGCCCTGGTAATCGCCGGTTCGTGGCCTTCCGCCTTCAGCCGCTGGCACATATCCGACGTGCGCCGATCCTGCCAGACGATGGCCCGGTGGATCGGTTCACCCGTCAACCGGTTCCAGACAATCGTGGTTTCCCGCTGGTTGGTAATTCCAATGCCGGCAATCTCTGATACCGCGATCCCCGCCTTTTCGATCACGCCCCGCGCGGTGGCCAATACGGTTTCCAATATTTCTGCCGGTTCATGCTCTACCCAGCCAGACGCCGGAAAATGCTGCGCGAATTCCTGCTGCGCCACCGCCTTGACCCGCATCGTCCCGTCAAACAGGATCGCGCGGCTGGAGGTCGTGCCCTGATCAATTGCGAGAATATAGGTCATCCATCGCCCCTTTCCGATGCCATCCACTGATCCAGTTCTTCGATTTCGGCCGCGCTCATCCTCAGACCCAGCTTTGTACGGCGCCAAACCACGTCTTCGGCAGTCTTCGCGTATTCCTTGCGCATCAGCCAGCGCAGCTCTGCCTCGGTCAAACCGGCACCAAATGACCTGCCAAGATCACCCGGGGTCCGGGCTTCGCCCATCACGTCCCACGCCTCAATCCCATAGCAGCGTAACAAACGACGCCGGGTAAAGGCATCAACAAATGGAAAGCGCGTTTCGAATTGACGACCAAGCGCAGGTACACCCCTCACCGGGAAATCCCCGCCGGGCAACGGCACGCCCGCGGTCCAATTGCCCTTCTTGTCCCCTATCAGCGGGCCGATCTTTGCCAGGGCCGCTTCGGCCAGCTTGCGGTAGGTGGTGATCTTGCCGCCAAAGACGTTGAGAATTGGTGCGGCGTCGGTATTCAGCGTCAGCACATAGTCGCGTGTTGCTGCGCTGGCTGAACTTGCCCCATCATCATAAAGCGGTCGAACGCCGGAATAGGTCCAGACGATATCGGCCAAAGTAACCGGTTTCTTGAAATACTGCGTCGCAAAGGCGCACAGATATTCTTTTTCGGCATCACTACAGGCAGCATCCATCGGGCTGCCCTGATGGTCCTGATCTGTCGTCCCGATCAGCGTAAAATCCTCTTCGTAGGGAATGGCAAAGATAATCCGGCCATCGGTTCCCTGAAAGAAATAGGCTCGGTCATGGTCAAAAAGACGCCTGGTCACGATATGTGATCCACGGACCAGGCGAATGTGGGCTTTGGGTTGTAGATGGGCGACATCGCGCACCAGCGCTTCGACCCAAGGGCCGCCCGCATTAACAATGGCCCGGGCGCGGATCACGCGCTGTCGGTCATCTTTCTCGATTGTTATGCGCCAATGATCAGCGTCACGTTCTGCCCCGGTCACTTTCGTGCGGGTCATGATCCGCGCACCCCGTAACGCCGCATCGCGGGCATTCAGAACCACCAGCCGCGCATCATCGACCCAGCAATCCGAATATTCATAGGCGCGCCGGAATTTGTCGTTCAACGGCACCCCCGCAGCATCCGATCTCAGATCCAATGTACGGGTGGCGGGCAGGATCTTCCGACCACCCAGATGGTCATACAAAAACAGCCCCAGACGGATCAGCCAGGCGGGTCTGCGCCCCCGCATCCACGGCATGAAAACCGACAGCAGCTTGGACGTTGGTGTATCGCCCTCAAACCGCATTTCTTCATGATAGGGCAGCACAAAGCGCATCGGCCAACTGATATGGGGCATCGCCCGCAGCAGCACTTCGCGTTCGATCAGGGCCTTTCGCACCAACCCGATCTCGAAATATTCAAGATACCGCAAC
>JAOUMG010000189.1 GCA_029881635.1 Paracoccaceae bacterium
TTGATGAAATCGCGAAACCCGTCCATGAAGCCGGAAACCTTGCCGCGCTCCAGATCCCAGTAATTGGGCGGCGAAGAGACGTTGCCAAAGAGGATATGCTTGCCGCCCATCGGCAGGGCCCGCGCCAGGTTGCGCGGCGTGATGGTGAATTCCGACGGCGCGCGTCCCAGCATCTCCATCACGAAATCTTCGTCCATGCGGACGGTATCGCCGTCAATCTTGCATCCGGCACGGGCGAGTATCTTCAGCCCTTCGTCATTCAAAAAGCGGATACCGATGTTCTTGAGGATGTGCAGGGCGCCATTGTGGATCGCGGCGACCCCTTCGGCGTCAAGCGGTTCAATCGGCCTGTCCGGATTGACCGGTATCCGCCACGGCATCTGGTCAATTGCCCGCGTACCAGCCCGTTCGGCATGGCCCGCCCGCCCGCCTGCACGCCGCCGCTTTGGATCATCGGCCATGTCGCGAAACCTCCTGACAGATTTTATCGCAGCATCGAACCGGATGGCGCGGCATTCGCCCCTTTACGCGACGCATGTATGTCGTTTTTGGCAACTGAAGTATTTTGAGCAAAAGATCAGGAATTCCCGGCATTCTGATCGGATACCCAGCCAGGCAAATGGCTGATGTCTGGCAGCACCACGTCAGCAAGATCTGCCAGATCGTCGGTTTTTGCGATACCTGTCAATACGCCCACGGTCCGCATCCCCGCCCGGCGCCCGGCATAAAGATCATGACGGCTGTCACCGACCATCGCCACCGATGCCGGATCAAGCCCAACGATGCGCGCAAAAGCCAGCAAAGGCGACGGGTCCGGTTTTGCGCCATAACCGCTGTCAAAACCCGCGATGAAATCGAAAAGCCCTGCAATTCCGGCCTTTCCCAGATGAGACCGGGCTGGTTCTTCGGCATCGTTTGTCGCCAGTCCCAGCTTCAGCCCTCGCGCCGAAAGTTCCGTAAACAGCGGTAGCAGGGGTGTTGCCTCGACCAGTTGTGCGCCCAGAGCCAGATGGTTCATGTCGGCCACAAGCCGGTCAAGCGGGGTTCCGGGAAGATGCGGCAACATGATCTCTGCAATCTCGGAAACGGTATGGGCGATGACCGGACTGCCGGCAACAAACTCTCCGTTTTGCATGTCATATCCGATCACGCCGCCCAAGTGTGCAGCAGAGGTACCGTTTTCGACAGCGAGCTTTTCCAGCAACCGGCGCGACCAGCCCCCCCAGGTAGCACGGAAATCGAACAGCGTGCCGTCCTTGTCAAATATCAGCCCCAGAATGTCGCTCATGTTTTACCCGCAGAATGAGTTGGATGAAGAGAGGTGGCCCTACAAGCTGTCCGCAGTCAGGTCCAGCTTACATCTTGCCCGCCGGGCAGTGCCTGACGCGCGGTCATGGGCACTTCATAGGCCAGGTCATTTTCGTCACAAAAGGCAATGACCCAGGCATCATCCATCAGAATGTAGTCCAGAACCGATACCAGGAATTCAGGTTCGGCCACCCGAAGGCGCAATTCGTCCTGGGCTGTGCCGCTTGCCCCAAGAAAACCACCCAGCATATCCTCCTGGCCCACAACCCAAGCCAGCGCCTTCAGGGCTACGATCTCGGCGAAATCCCGCCCTTTCGTCATGTTCTGTCCAATTCGTTACCCCGGCGGAAAGCTGTTCTTAACCATTGCAAAGAAATGATGAGCACAAGGATCGCACAAGTAAAGCGGGCGGAGCATGTCATTGGCCGGAAAAATACTTATTGTGGATGATGTTGCCACGAACCGGATCGTGCTCAAGGTCAAACTTGCCGCGGCCTTTTACGAAACAATTCAGGCGACAGATGGGGCGGGGGCTATCCAACTCGCGCGTGATCTGCGCCCTGCCATGGTCCTTCTGGACGTGGAATTGCCGGACATGAGCGGGATCGAGGTTTGCAGGATACTCAAATCTGACCCGGTAACCCGTGACATTCCGGTGGTAATGATCACTGCCTTTCGTGATGCCACGCGCAAGATGGAGGCGTTGGAGGCAGGTGCCGAGGAGGTGTTCTGGAAACCACTTGATGAGCTTGTTCTGCTGGCTCGGTTACGCAGCCTGATCCGGGCACGCGAAACCGCCGAACAGTTGGGTCTGCGTGACGGTACTTACCGCGAACTCGGCTTTGCCGAATCGGCCAGTGAATATGACGGGCAGGCGTTGGTGGGTCTGGTGACGGGGCGGGTTGAAACCGCGCTTTGCTGGAAGCGTGAAATCCAGCCATACCTCGGCGACCGGATGCTGGTTCTGGACCGTGACGCGGTACTTGGCAAGATCGACAAACATGCCGTGCCCGACGTCTTTGTTCTGGCTGCGGATATCGACGGGCGGGGAGATGGCTTGCGGCTGATGTCGGAACTGCGCTCACGCCCCGAAACACGCCATTCGGCGATCTGCGTGGTCTTGCCGGAAAATGCCGGTGATACGCCCGCAATGGCGCTTGATCTTGGTGCCAGCGATTTGATTGAGGCAAATGCCGATCCTGCGGAAATGGCGCTGCGCATCCGTACCCAGATTGCCCGAAAACGCCAGTCCGACAGGCTGCGCGCCTCGCTTGAAAACGGGTTGCGGTTGGCCATGGTCGACCCGTTGACCGGGCTTTACAACCGTCGCTATGCCCTGCCCCATCTGGCACGGATGGGCGAACGCGTTCGCGATACCGGTCGCCAATGCGCGGTGATGGTGCTGGATCTCGACCGCTTCAAGCTGATCAACGACACGCACGGGCATGCGTCCGGCGATGCTGTGCTGATTGATATCGCGTCGCGCCTGACGTCAAACCTCCGTGCTGTCGATCTGATTGCCCGCATCGGCGGCGAGGAGTTTCTGGTGGCCCTTCCTGACACAACGCCAGAGGCCGCACATGCCACTGCAGAGCGGCTGCGCCGCGTTGTCAGTGACAATCCGGTGGTGCTGCCAAAAGGACGCGGCACGATAGAGGTGACACTTTCGATCGGGTTGACAGTTGCATCGGCGGCAACGCTCGCCTCCCGCCGTGTGGAAGATCTGATTGGCCTTGCCGATCAGGCATTGCTCGACTCAAAATCCGAAGGGCGCAATCAGGTCACCGTGGCCCAGTCCGCCGCCTGATCCGGCATTGCGACAGTGATCTGCCCACCAATATCGGCAAGACCTACTGCGGTCGGCGCCGGTCACGCCAGGGCCGGTCCAGCGCTTGTTCGACCCGGTCTGCGAATTCTGCGCGCGCTTCGGGCGACATTGCGCTGATACGGTCCAAAAGCAACCGGCGCCCCAGACCCAACCTGTCGACAATCCGTTGGTTTTGCATTTCCAGGATCGATCCGGCGGCGGCGGCATCCAAAGGATCGGCCCGTAGTATCGCAACAAGATCGGCCATGTCCTGACGGATTTCCTGGCGCATGGCACGATGTCCCGATGCCGTGGTCAGAAATGCCTTGCGAATGGCGGCCCGGTCATCCTGCGACAGCGCCTCGGTAAAGGGGCCGAACCCGACATCATGCCCCATCGCATGCGAACCGCGCCAGTGACGGTTCAGGACCCCGCCTGCGATGATGCCGACAATCAGCAGGTTTAGCGCCAGAGAAGCAATCAACAGCCCCTTTGTCCACCTACCAAAGCCGCCCGGTCTGGCCGTTTCAAGCTTTGCCATGCTCATTCCTCCGATCCATCCAGGAGCGCAATGACCTCGCCACCCGGCATCAGTTCCACAACCCCGACCTCATCACCTGTCAAGCCTGACCTGATCACATCCAGATCTGCCCACCCCGCAAAACCGATCCAGAGCCCCGCGCAGGCTGCCGTCGCCAACCCGCCCAAACCGCGCCAACCACCGACCGCCTCGATAAGCATCGCGATCAAGCCAACGGCAGGTGGTTTCGGCTGGGCCGCTTCAGCATCTGCCAGAACACGCGCCATCAGCGCCGTGGACGGCACCGGTGCGTCGGCCCGCGCAGCTTCGAAAAAGGCTTCAAGCCCCGCGTCTTTTTGACGTTTTTCAGTCATTCTCATACCCCAGTTCTTCGCGCTGTCCGGCCAGGGCGGCCACCAATCCGCGTTTGCCGCGCGCCACGAGACTTTCGACAGCTTCAACCCCAATGTCCATGATCGCGGCAATCTCAGGGTTTCCCAGCCCTTCTAGGTGCCGCAGCACCACTGCCTGTCTTTGCCGTTCCGGCAACCGCAGTAAAGCCGCCTCCAGCGCCGCTGCGCGATCTGCATCCATCATCTGCTCGGGCACGCCCGCCGCACCGTCCTCCGGCTCTGGCACGGTATCCAATGCGACATTGCGACGGCGTCTCAAACGGTCAGAGCAGAGATTGACCGTCACCCGGTACAGCCATGTTGACACCTTCGCCGACCCTGGCTGCCAGTCAGGTGCCATCCGCCAAAGCCGCAGCATCGCCTCCTGCGCCACGTCTTCGGCCTCAACCCTGTCCCCGAGCATCCGCACCGCGACCCGCAAAGCCAAGGGTGTCAGCCGCGTGGCCAGCAGGCGCGCTGCCACTTCGTCGCCCGCGCCAAATCGCGCGAGCAAGTCTGCTTCTTCCGCCTCTTGTCCCAAGTCAAACGCCATTGCCATTGCCTTATGGCTAGTGCGAAACCCGGAAAATCTGAAACAGATTCGCCGGATTTCGGGTTATGCAGGCTTTGCCTGTCTCGGCCTTCATTCGGTCTTGGCGTCGTCCTCATCCCAACCGAACCAATGCTTGCGTCCGTGATCGCGTCCGCCTCGGCTCGCCATCCTGTCGCGCATCGCAGCCACTTCTTCCTCGCTCAGCGCACCATCGCCATCGGCATCCATCCTGGCGAACATGCGGCCTGGCATCGATGGCATCTCGGCTTCGGCACTGCTCAACTTGCCGTCTCCATCGGTGTCGCGGGCCTTGAAATGTGACGCAGCCATTTGTTCGGCCATCTCTTGCATCCGCGCGGCCATATGGGCGGAAAGCTCCGCTTGAGAGATGAAACCGTCCGCGTCGGTGTCCATCGCAGCAATTTCTGCCTGTCGATGGGCTTTCATCTCTTCCTGAGTCAGCTTGCCATCACCATTCGCATCCAGCGTCGCGAAATCGAACATGGCCCCAAAACCATGCCCACCCTGCCCGCCACCTTTCTGATGCGCAATCACCGGGGCAGCCAGACCAAGTGCTACGGCACCCACGACCACAGCGACTGCACCCATTACAAGTTTCGAATTCATGATATCGTCCTTTCAGTGTTCTTTCTCAGCGGCTTGTGCCCGTCTGATAATCTTCAAACGCATTGGCCCCCGTTTTCCGTCGCAAGATCGGCAAAAAAATCGCGACATC
>JAOUMG010000190.1 GCA_029881635.1 Paracoccaceae bacterium
GCCCAAGTTTGACGTCGGTGTGCCGGTAACCCGGACCGAATGCCTTGCACCTTCCAGAAGTGCAGTGCACAGAGAGACGGATTGCCGGAGGCGGGGTAAATATGGACTTGCGGTCGATTTTCATGGGGCTGGCCTTTGCGCTGATGTGGTCATCGGCCTTCACTTCGGCCCGGATGATCGTGGCTGATGCCCCGCCGATGGCAGCCTTGGCGATCCGGTTCCTGATTTCCGGCCTGATTGGCATAACCATTGCCGCCGCGCTGGGCCAAAACTGGCGGCTGAGCCGACGGCAATGGCGGTCGGTGATGATTTTCGGCTTGTGCCAGAACGCGCTTTACCTTGGGCTCAATTTCATCGCCATGCAGTGGATCGAGGCGTCATTGGCCGCGATCATCGCCTCAACCATGCCGCTTCTGGTGGCGTTGCTTGGCTGGGTGTTCTTTGGCGAAAAGGTCCGCCCGCTGGGGCTGGCGGGGCTGGTGGCGGGTGTTATTGGCGTTGCGATCATCATGGGGTCACGTTTTTCGGGTGGCGTTTCGGTGCCGGGTATCCTGTTTTGCGGGGTCGGGGCGCTGGCATTGGCGGTTGCGACACTGACCGTCCGGGGGGCATCCTCTGGCGGCAATCTGCTGATGATCGTGGGTTTGCAGATGTTCGTGGGGGCGGCGGTGCTGGCAATTGCCGCGATTGCGCTGGAGGATTGGCAGGTCAACTGGACCCCGCGCCTGGGTCTGGCTTTTGCCTACACAACACTTGTGCCCGGACTATTGGCCACATGGGTCTGGTTTCGGCTGGTCGAAAGGATCGGCGCCGTACGTGCGGCAACCTATCATTTCCTCAATCCCTTTTTTGGCGTGGCGGTGGCTGCCGTTCTGCTGAGTGAAACGCTGGGGCTCGCCGATATTTTCGGTGTCGTCATCGTTGCGGCGGGTATTCTGGCAGTTCAGCTTTCCAAGCAAAGCACTGCGCGCTAAGCGGCAGTCAGCCCCTGTCAGACCGGTTTACCAATTTGGCGGCGGTGCCCCAAGCTCACCTGCCAGGTCGTCCAGATACCGGCGCATGGCGGCGGCACGGTCCTCCGCCAGTTTTCGGCCCGTGGCTGTCAGAAATGTTTCGGGCAGACGCAGCAGTTTGACCGCGAAATGGTCAAGTGCAAACCGCGTGTCATCGGGTGTACGATTGCGGGCAAAGGGATCTTCTTCGTCAAATAGCGGTCGCCCGAGCGCGCCGGAAACCGCAAAGCAGCGGGCAATGCCAACCGCGCCCAACGCCTCCAGCCTGTCGGCATCGCGCAACACCTGTGCCTCGGGTGTTTGCGGCTCGGTTCCACCGGAAAAACTGTGCGCTTCGATCGCATGGCGGGCTGCGGCAATCTCTGCCCGGGTCATGCCCAATGCGTCCATAAGCGGACCAGCCGCAGTGGCAGACAGCATCGCGGCCTGCGCCCTTTTGGGGTGGTCTTTTGGCAAATGCACCAGGTCATGCAGGTAGACTGCCGCTAACAGCACCCGCGACGGTGCCATGCCTTCGCCATGGGCGATGGTGCGGGCATGCAGCCAGACTCGTTCGACATGTGCCAGACCATGGGCAGAATCGCCGCCCGTGTCAGATGCCTGCAGCAACGCGTCGCGCAAGGCGCCGCGCAGTTCAGCCAACGTCATGGCTGGCCAATCCTGCCGCCGCCACCACCGACCTGTCCGCGGTGCAACAGCAGATGATCGAGCAAGACGCAGGCCATCATCGCCTCACCGACCGGAACCGCCCGGATGCCGACGCAAGGGTCATGGCGACCCTTAGTAATGATCTCAGCCTCTTCGCCGGCAACCGTGATTGTTCGGCGGGGTGACAGGATCGATGACGTCGGTTTGACCGCAAAGCGCACCACCACGTCCTGACCCGAAGAAATGCCCCCCAGAATGCCGCCTGCATGGTTCGAACTGAACCGTGGTTTGCCGTCATTGCCCATGAAAATCTCATCGGCATTTTCCGTGCCGGTGAGTGTTGCAGCAGCCATTCCGGCACCGATTTCGACACCCTTGACTGCATTGATCGACATCATCGCTGCGGCCAGATCAGTGTCTAACTTGCCATAAATGGGCGCGCCAAGGCCCGCAGGCACGCCCGAAGCCGTCACTTCGATCACTGCACCGACGGAGTTGCCTTCCTTGCGCAGCCGGTCAAGGCTTTCTGCCCAGATTGCGGCAGCGGCAGCGTCAGGGCACCAGAATGGATTCTTGTCCACCTCGCCCAGGTCGAACCGGTCGCGATCTGCGACCAGAGTGCCCATCTGCACCATATATCCGGTAATGATAACGCCCGGCATCAGCGCCTTTAGCACCTCACGCGCGACGCCGCCGGCTGCGACACGGGCGGCTGTTTCGCGCGCCGAAGACCGACCGCCGCCGCGAGGGTCGCGCAGACCGTATTTCTGGAAATAGGTGATGTCTGCGTGGCCAGGGCGGAATTTCTGGGCGATGTCACCATAATCTTTGGACCGCTGATCGGTGTTTTCGATCATCAGTTGAATTGGCGTGCCGGTTGTCTGCCCTTCGTAGACGCCCGACAGAATGCGCACTTCGTCAGCCTCTCGCCGCTGGGTCGTGTATTTGTTCTGTCCCGGTTTGCGCCGGTCAAGCCATTGCTGGATCATCGCCGGTTCCAGCGCCACGCCCGGCGGGCAGCCATCGACCGTCGCGCCAAGCGCTGGCCCGTGGCTTTCACCCCATGTGGTGACGCGGAAGAGGTGGCCAAATGTGTTCAGGCTCATGGGCAGGCTCCTTTATCCCAAGCGGCATAACGATGCTGAGGGCGCCGCTCAAGGGTTTTCCCTTGCAACGGCCGGGTGCGTAGTTATGTTGCGTTTTACCTCGGGGTGCTCTGGCAACAGGGCTGAGATGCGAATGCGAACCCGTTGAACCTGAACCGGTTAAGACCGGCGGAGGGAAGGTTTGGCCAAAAGGCCACCACCATCTCCGCCCGCCTGACCATTGGAGGATGAGAGATGAGACCAAATACTTTCTCGGCCCTGATGATCGCGGGTATCCTTGTTGCCACTCCCATGGCGGCACAGGACAAACCCGTTCTCAACATCTATACCTATGACAGTTTTGTTTCCGACTGGGGCCCCGGCCCAGCGGTTGAAGCAGCATTCGAGGCCACCTGTGACTGCGATCTGCAATTCACCAGCGCGGGCGACGGCGCGGCGTTACTCGCCCGGCTTTTGCTTGAAGGTGGCGATACCGAGGCGGATATCGTTCTGGGGCTGGACACCAATCTGACCGCCGCTGCAGCCGATAGCGGCATCTTCATGGACCATGCGCTGGGATCTATCGATTTTGACCTGCCGGTCGAATGGGATGATCCTGTTTTCGTACCCTATGACTGGGGTTACTTTGCGATGGTCTATGACAAGGCCAAAACAGTCTCTGTTCCAGCGGATTTTGAGGCACTTGCCGCCTCTGATTTGAAAATCGTCATACAGGATCCGCGGTCGTCCACGCCCGGTCTTGGGCTTCTGCTGTGGGTCAAGGCGGCCTACGGCGACCGCGCGGCCGAGATATGGTCTGCATTGGCGGACAATATTGTCACGGTTACCCCCGGCTGGTCCGAGGCTTACGGACTTTTCCTGGAGGGCGAAGCCGACATGGTGCTGTCTTACACAACCTCACCTGCCTACCACCTTATCGCCGAAAGCGATGACACCAAGGCGGCAGCCGTTTTCAGCGAAGGTCACTATCTGCAGATTGAGGTTGCCGCGCGCGTTGCGTCCTCTGATCAGGGTGATCTGGCCGACCGGTTTCTTGCTTTCATGGTTTCACCCGATTTTCAGAAAGTGATCCCCGAAACGAACTGGATATACCCTGCTGTGACCCCACCGGGGGGGCTTCCATCAGGGTTCGAAACCTTGATCGCACCGGAAACGGTGCTGTTTTTTCCCGCGGGCGAGGCACAGAAAGCCCGAGATGAGGCATTGGCCGAATGGCTCAGCGCGCTCAGCCAATAGGTTTGTCGGTTTGGCTGAGCGCGGGGACTGCGTTTCTTATCCTCGCGCTCAGCTTCGGGACACTGGGCGCTGTTGTCACGCGGTCTGAAGGCTGGGGCGAACTTGGCCCGGCTGACTGGGCGGCAATACGGTTCACCGTCGTTCAGGCACTGTTGTCGGCTGCCTTGTCGATTCTACTGGCCGTGCCGGTTGCGCGCGCTTTGGCGCGGCGGCAGTTCAGGGGGCGTGGCCTGCTGATCACGCTTCTGGGTGCGCCCTTCATCCTGCCGGTGATGGTTTCGGTGCTGGGTTTGCTCGCGGTCTTTGGGCGCTCCGGCCTTGTCAACGATGCCTTGGCAATACTGGGGTTTCCTGCGCTTTCCATCTATGGGTTTCAGGGCGTGGTTCTGGCACATGTGTTCCTGAACCTCCCGCTCGCGGTGCGGCTGATCCTGCAAGGCTGGCTTGCCATTCCCGGCGAACGCTTCAGGCTTGCCGCGGCGCTTGGGATGGGGTCGGGCGATATCGCGCGATTTCTGGAACGGCCCATGCTGAAGGAAACTCTTCCCGGGGTGTTTCTGGCGATCTTTCTCATTTGTCTGACGAGTTTTGCCGTGGCGTTGACGCTCGGAGGTGGGCCCAAAGCGACGACAGTGGAACTGGCCATCTATCAGGCATTCCGGTTTGATTTTGACCTCGGGCGGGCAGCTACGCTGGCACTGGCGCAGTTCACCATCTGCGCCATCGCGGCGATTCTTGCGCTACGCCTTGCCATTCCCTCGGGTTTTGGCGCAGGGCTCGACCGGCGGGTCGAACGGTGGGAGGCGGATAGATTGGTGCGGCGCCTGACAGATTTTCTGGTTTTGGTGCTGGTTTCGTTGTTTCTGTTGCTTCCGCTTGGTGCTGTCATCGCAGCGGGCCTGCCAAAAATTGCCACGCTGCCGGCTCCGGTCTGGGCTGCTGCCTTGCGGTCGATTGGCGTGGCATTAGTGTCAACGCTGATAACCCTTCTGCTGGCACTGTCACTGACGCTTGGCATCGTGCGGTCGCATGGCCGTTATGGCAAGGTGCTGGAAAGCCTTGGCATGCTGTCGCTGGCAGCGTCGCCATTGGTGATCGGCACCGGGCTATTCATCCTTATCCGCCCTATTGCCAACCCCGGTGATCTGGCGTTGCCGGTAACGATGCTGGTCAATGCCGCCATGGCGCTGCCCTTTGCGCTGCGTGCCCTTTTACCGGCCATGCGTGAGGTTGAAACCGGCTACGGTCGTCTTGCCACAAGCCTCGACATGCATGGGTTTGTGCGGTTGAAAATCGTCATCCTGCCAC
>JAOUMG010000191.1 GCA_029881635.1 Paracoccaceae bacterium
TGCGGATCATTGCAGGCGACGTGCCCGAAAGCCTCAAGAACAAAAAGCTGATGGCGCTCGACATGGGCGCGCTGATCGCCGGGGCGAAATACCGCGGTGAATTCGAGGAACGGCTGAAGGCTGTCTTGAAGGAGATCGAGGCAGCCGCCGGTGAAATCATCCTCTTCATCGACGAAATGCACACGCTGGTTGGCGCAGGTAAATCCGATGGCGCGATGGACGCTGCCAACCTGATCAAGCCGGCGCTGGCGCGGGGTGAATTGCACTGCGTGGGTGCCACGACGCTGGATGAATACCGCAAATATGTGGAAAAGGACGCGGCGCTGGCCCGCCGGTTCCAGCCGCTGGTCGTTGACGAACCGACCGTGGAGGATACAATTTCCATCCTGCGCGGCATCAAGGAGAAATATGAGCTCCACCACGGGGTCGATATTTCCGATGCGGCACTGGTGGCGGCGGCAACGCTTTCGCACCGCTATATCACTGACCGGTTCCTGCCCGACAAGGCCATCGACCTGATGGATGAGGCCGCATCGCGGTTGCGGATGGAAGTGGACAGCAAGCCCGAGGAACTGGATGCGCTGGACCGCGAGATCCTGCAAAAGCAGATCGAGGCGGAGGCCCTGAAAAAGGAAAAGGATGCCGCCTCCCAGGACCGGCTCGAAAAGCTTGAAAAGGAGCTCTCGGGTTTGCAGGAGCGGTCATCGGAGATGACCGCGCGCTGGCAGGCCGAGCGCGATCAGCGCGACGTGGCGCAAGACGCCCGCGGCGATCTGGACCGGGCCCGTCAGGAACTGGAACATGCCAAGCGCGAAGGCAACCTGTCGCGGGCGGGCGAGCTTTCTTACGGCATCATCCCCGGTCTGGAGAAAAAGCTGGCCGAGGCGGAAAGCCGCGAAAGTGGCCGTCTGGTCGAAGAGGCCGTGCGGCCCGAACAGATCGCCGAAGTGGTGGAACGCTGGACCGGCATTCCGACATCGAAGATGCTGGAAGGCGAGCGCGAAAAGCTGCTGAAGATGGAAGAGGAACTGGGCAAGCGTGTCATTGGCCAGAAATCCGCCGTCGTGGCGATATCGAATGCCGTGCGCCGGGCCAGGGCAGGGCTGAACGATGAGGCGCGCCCGCGGGGTTCATTCCTGTTCCTTGGCCCGACCGGCGTGGGCAAGACCGAGCTGACCAAGGCGGTGGCGGAATACCTTTTCGACGACGAACACGCGATGGTTCGGATCGACATGTCGGAATTCATGGAAAAGCATTCCGTGGCCCGGCTGATCGGTGCGCCGCCGGGATATGTCGGCTATGACGAAGGCGGGGTTCTGACCGAAGCCGTGCGGCGCAGGCCCTATCAGGTGGTGCTGTTCGATGAGGTCGAAAAGGCCCATCCGGATGTCTTCAACGTGCTGTTGCAGGTTCTGGACGACGGGATTCTGACCGACGGGCAGGGCCATAGGGTCGACTTCAAGCAGACCATGATCGTGCTGACATCGAACCTCGGGTCGCAGGCGTTGAGCCAGCTTCCTGAAGGGGCCGACAGCGCATCGGCGCGTGCGGATGTGATGGCGGCGGTCCGGGCGCATTTCCGGCCGGAATTCCTGAACCGGCTTGATGATCAGATCATCTTTGACCGGCTGAGCCGGGATGACATGACCGGAATCGTCACGATCCAGTTGGCGCTGCTGGCCAAGCGGCTGGCAGGACGCAAGATCATCCTTGATCTTGATGCTGCAGCCAAGCAGTGGCTGGCCGATGAAGGCTATGATCCGGTCTTTGGCGCACGTCCGCTTAAGCGCGTGATGCAGCGGCATTTGCAGGACCCGCTGGCTGAAATGCTGCTGGCAGGCGACGTGAAGGACGGCGACACCGTGCATGTGAGCGCGGGTGCCGAAGGCCTGATCGTTGGCGAGCGTGTGTCGAAATCGACCAGACCCCGGCCCGAAGAAGCCGTTCTGCACTGAACCGTCACAAAACTAGGCCAGGAAAGCCCCGCCACAGTTGGCGGGGCTTTTCTTTTCGGTCAGGTCGGTACGGGTTGTCGGTAGCCTACCTGCAGATTTTGGGATGACCGCGTCGAGATCGCCAAAAGTGTTGCAAAGCGAGCGGACCGACACATGAATTTTCTTGGCAAGTCGCTGCGCCCGAAAACCCTTGTTGCCTCTTTGCGCATGTCAGCAAAGTTTCGTGATAAAAATTCCGACCTGCGTCAGGTTCTAGAAGCGCGTGACCTTGTCAGGGGTTATCCGGTAAATCTCTGACGCCAGTTTGTTTGAACGCATGAACCGCGCGATGGAGCCGAACGTCGCAGTCGCGACTTTGGCACCATGGTCGTTGGTGGTCAGCGCCTGCGAGGCTATCGAGGCCAGCACCCGCTTTGCGCCGCCAAGTTTAATCGGTTGCGGCTGGAAATGGGCGGCAATATTGGCTTTGATCTGGGGCACGTCGCGGGTGTTGTATACGCTGGCCATTACGACATCGAGCGTGTGCTCCGTGCAGTTCTGGAACTGGCTGGTGTTCGGATTGGCCAGCACTGAATAGCGTGGATTGTGCAACGCTCTGTAGGTCGGGCTGGCAATAACCTTCAACAGCTTTTTCTGCAGCCGAATGTCGGGAATGATTATGCCTGCATCCAGTCTGTGCGCACCCGCAAAGAAATCTGCCGGACTGTCTTGAACCAGATGGCTGCGGGTCTGGTCATCGTCTTTCTGATAGAGATTATAGACCTGGTATCCGCGGCCGGTGCTGCCGTCTGCGCGCGTGATCTGCGAATACACCCAAAAGCTTACATGGGTGTATTGAACGCCGGGGGGCAGGACCGATGGGTCGCGTCCCATCCGCGCCACGATCGCAACATTCGCGCCGCGTGCGGCAAGGTCCTGCTGGACGCGGTTGGAGAATGCTGCCACGTCGGCAGCTGGCAGCAAAGACTTGCCTGCTTCGCTACTGCCGGCCCAAGCGAGCGATGGAAGCGTTCCGGCGAGCGCAATACACATAATCAAAAGCAAACGTTTCATATGAATATCCTTTATGGAATCAATCGAGGGCTGGGGCGCCATTCGGGGTCACGATGCGAGGGGTAATCGCCTGGCCGGTGCCCTCAAGGTAAAGATCGTTGCCGATCCCGGCTGTGCTTTCGCCAACCTCTTTCAGCGCAGCGCCTGAGATCGCCATTGAGGTCCCAAACAGCATGATTGGTACCGCAGTCACGGTCGCGGCACCTGAAACAAGGGCTGCGGATCCATGACTCGCGGCCTGTGCGCTATGCTCGACTGACTGTGCCGAATGCTGCCCGCTCGGCCCTGCGAAAGAAGGAGATGCAGCAAGGCTGAAAATTATGGCGAGAGATGTGAAGCGAATGGTCATGAAGATCTTCCCTTTTGAACAATGTTCATATCCAGTACTGCCATTGAGTTTTCAGGTCAACATATTTTTGAACATTGTTCAAAAATATGTTGAGGGCGCGTGTGGGGATTAAGGTGTCCCAATCTTCCGCGTGGCCCGCAGCGTCGGGCATTTCGTTGAGACATTGCCTATATCAGGAAGGAGCGTTGACATTTTCATAACGTGATATATAACAGCATATATAACATGTAATGGAAAATTGACATGGTCGACGATATCGTACGCCAAATTGGCTATCTGGCGCTGGGCAGCCGGTTGCGGCGGATCGGCGAACGGCTGCAGGCGGAAACCTATTCGCTGATCGCCGCACGGGGCATTCCCCTTCAGGGCAATCACTATCCGCTTTTGTTCGCGCTGGAGGAAAGCGGCCCGCTGACGATTGGCGATCTGGCGACCGCGCTTGGCATCAGCCAGCCCGGCGTCACGCGGATTGTCGGACAACTGACGCGACTGGGTGCCGTCAGTGCTCGGTCCGGGAAATCCGACCAGCGGCAAAAGGTCGTGTCATTGACGGAAAAGGGCAAAACACTTGTTGAATTGGGGCGGCAGGAGATCTGGCCGCAGGTTCTGGAATGTATCACCGACATACTCGATGGCCAGCGCGGTCCGATCCTCGACCAGCTTGATCACTTGGAGGATGCATTGCAGGCGCAGTCATTCCTGGACCGCGTCAACGCCAAGACAGGGGGCGGACAAAATGGTTGACCATATTCTCGATCGCCCCATTTGGGGATCATTGACCACCCGCCATGCGTGTTTCGCAGAGGGGAACGGCGCGGCGCGGCGGTTTCAGGCTGATATCAGCCGGTTCGCGGCAATGGATGAAGACGACAGCGACGGGATGGCTGCGCTGGGCGCGCTTATTGCCTCGACCGGGCAAATTGCCGTTACGCAGTTGTCGCCGGTGGATTGCCCGGCGCGCGCGCGGCAGGTGCACGGGTTCTTGGTTCACCAGATGCTGCATCGGACGACCGGCGGAGGGGTGGAAGACCCCGAGTTGATCCGGCTTGGCCCGGCGGATGCCGAGGAAATGCTGGCGCTGGCGATCCTGACCAAACCGGGCCCCTTTGCGATTCGGACCCATATGCTGGGCGAATACTGGGGCATAAGGGCAGGGGGGAAGCTGGTTGCGATGGCGGGCGAGCGGCTGAAACTGCCAGGCTTCACCGAAATCAGTGGCGTTGCGACGCATCCCGATCACCGTGGGCGCGGTCATGCCGGGCGGCTTTGCCGGCATGTCATGGCGCGGATTGCCGGGCGCGGGGAAACGGCGTTCTTGCATGTCGAAACGGCCAAGCCCGCCGTCGAAGAATATTATGCCAAGCTGGGATTCGTGACGCGCCAGACGCTGCATGTCCACCTCTTTGAACCGGCCTGAGGGCAGCGCAAACTGATGCCGTCGACCGCTGCGGCCACCGGAAGGTGCCAAGGTAGGGGCCGGTCCGCGCGCAAATCGTTACAAAGGGCCAACGCAGACGTGAAACGACGTCATTGGCGAAAAGGCGTTAAAATCGGCTAAAAGCGGAAAACAGCCGGAGATGCGCCATGACCTATCGCTTCAGGACCGACCTTAAATGGTCTGATGTTACACCGAAGGCAGATTTTCTGAGCCGCCGCCAGCTGATAGCCGGTGCGGCGGCATTTGGTCTGGCCGGTCCTGCCGCCGCCAAGCTCATGGCCGCACCGTCACAGTATTCGACGGATGCAGAGCCCAATACGCTGGAAGAAATCACCCAGTACAACAATTTCTATGAATTCGGGACCGGCAAGGAAGACCCCGCGCGATATGCAGGCTCCCTGACGACAGAGCCGTGGTCGGTGGTGATCGATGGGCTGGTGGAGAAGCCGGGTTCCTATGATCTGGCCGATCTGATGTCAGGCATGACGCTTGAGGAGCGGATATACCGGTTTC
>JAOUMG010000003.1 GCA_029881635.1 Paracoccaceae bacterium
GTCGTAGCGTCGCCGCTGCCGAAGTGACTGCCCTTGCCGAGGAAATACTGGCACTTCTTTGATCTATAGCGACAGGCAGTCGCAGGTGGCTTGCCCTTTTATTATACCGCCCCATATCGGAGGCAGGTATAACAAAGAGGAAAGGCTAAACATGAAATGCCCGGTTGACGGCAACACTCTGGTGATCACCGAACGCAGCGGGGTCGAGATTGACTATTGCCCTTCATGCCGTGGCGTCTGGCTGGATCGCGGCGAACTGGACAAGATCCTTGACCGTGCCAAAGCAGAAATGACCCCGGCGGCAGTATTGGCTGAGCCCGCAGCCAGAGACCGTGACCTACCGGACCGGCGCGCCAACCCAAGGCTTGATGCGCAGGATGACCAGCGTCGGCGGCGTCATGATGATGACGACGATGATGATGATGACCGCAAGCGCCGCAGGCACAAGAAACGCGAAAGTTTTCTGTCAGATCTGTTTGACTTCTGACGGGCAGCGCTTTGTCTGGCCGGTTTACAGCCTAGGGCGATTGGGACGATAGTGAACCTGCCCTATCAGCGGAGGATCCAATGGCAACCATTTCCCGCGATTTCAACGGACAGACCGTTATCACCACCTTCGAAATGACGCCGGGCACAGCCCAGGACCTGATGGATGAACTGACTGACGCCTATGCCAGTTTCATCCGACATCAACCTGGGTTTGTCGGGGCCGGGTTGCATATGAACGATGCCCAGACCCGTATTGCCAATTACAGCCAATGGCGGGATCGCAAGGATTTTCAGGCAATGCTGCGCACCCCGGAAATGCGCGAACGTAACCGCAAGATCGCGGCACTATGTTCGCGCTTTGAACCGGTGATGTACGAAGTCGGCGAAGTGTTCTGAACAGGCCGGTCAGGCACGTCCGCGCGGAACGACTTCATATCCGGGTTCTTCGGGCTCATCATCGACCATTTCGGCAGGAAAGCCATCGGCCAGTATCGATAGGCCTGTGGCATCCTCAAGCCGACGAATGATATCATCCGACTGTGCCCTCGCCCCATAACGCTTCTGCCCATCCTTGAAGATGTCGATCATCAGCGGGCTGATTTCGAGCGGAATGTCGTGCTGTTCGGCCAGTTTATGGAACAACCCGATATCCTTCAGCACCAGATCCATTGTGAACGAAATATCGCGGCTGCCGTTCAAAATCACCTGACCTTCGGTTTCGGCCACAAATGAGGTGCCCGACGATATGGTGATGGCTTCATAGGTCGTGGCCATGTCCATGCCGGCGGCTTTCATCGTCACCATCGCCTCACAGATTGAAAGCAGATTGGCCGTCGCAAGGTAGTTGGTCATCACCTTCAGCACCGAGGCTGTTCCGATGGGCCCGGTGTGCAAAACCCTGCGGCCGAGCGTGGTCAGCAATGGCAGCATCCGTTCGAATGTTTCGCGATCACAGCCGGCAAAGATCGAGATATTGCCCGTGGCTGCCCGGTGGCAGCCGCCCGAAACCGGGCACTCAATCGGGGCGGCGCCTTTGGCCTTGACCAGTTCGGCAATGCGCTTGACCTCGGATTCGTCGGTCGTGGACATTTCGGCCCAGATCTTGCCCTTGGAAAGACCCGCGATAATGCCGTCGTCAGCCTCCATCACCTGCGAACAGGCGCTGGGGGACGGCAGGCAGGTGATGACGATATCACAGCTTTCGGCCATGGCCTTGGGGCTTTCCGCCCAATGCGCACCCTTGTCGAGAAAGGGTTTCGCAAGGTCAGGGTTGAGGTCGCGCACTGTAAGGTCAAACCCATTGCGCAAGATCGATCCTGCAAGTTTCGCACCGACATTTCCCAGGCCGATAAATCCGATTTTCATGTGGCTTTCGCTTTCTTTTCCCTGCAATCCCGCCCTTAGATCGGGCCATAAATCCGGCCTTGGCTGGGGCTTCAAACTTTCCCGCCAGATGGCACAGGCTCGCAACGAAATAAAGCGAAAAATTGCTAGGCGGATTGCATAATTTCATGCGCCTGCGGGCGGGGAAAACCCATCATCCCTCACGGCGCGGCCCAGTGTTTTTTTCGGAAGTAATGAGCGCGCGGCAGGCGATATTCGCGCGTCCGCAGGCAGGCTTCAACCTGACCTGCCGCACGCTCCGCGTAGGCTTGAAGCGTTGTTTTTGTTGGGTTCAGCCGTCGGTGCGCAGAACGCTGGTAATGCTGTTCACGCCATTGTCGCCACCGCCGACATAGACGATTTTCACCGTATCGCCAGCGACAAGATCAGCCGTGGTTTCGGTGTCCGGCCCCAGCGGCCAGATGGTGTTGTCATCCAGAACGATGATGTTGGCGACACGGTCAAATGCGAGGATTTTACCGCCGGTTTCATCGGCAAAGGCGGGAACGGAGAATGCAAGGATCAGGCAGGTTGTCAGCAGCGTACGCATGGGCGTCACTCCAAAAGGGTTGCGGCATCTCGGTAGCATTCCGCACTGAGTCTCACAACGGGATTCATGTAGCGGAACAAGCGGATTCCAGCTGGCAAGGCGCGGGCCTGACGGCGCTTTGGACAAGGGCGCCGCGCGGGGTTTCGCCGGCCTGTGGCGCCACCGATTTGGGGGCTGCTTTGCGTCCCGCATCCGTCGGGTATCCGTCGGGCATCCGTCCCGACATTTGTCGGGACAGCCGCGCGCCGGATTGCCATGATGACGTCACTTTTTTCGCCTATCGCTTGGCTGGATGAGACATGATCTGCAAAAGCACGGGCAGGGTAAGACCCGCCCGGACCGGCGCCGTCGCGGGGTGCTGCCCTATCTGGCCTTCGTGATCGTGAAGCTGGCCATGATCCCGGTCGTGGCCCTTGGGGTGGCCGTATCGGTCTATATCCGCACCAGCCCCTATCCCCCGACCGAGGCGCTGATGCATCTGGTCGCCCGCGCCGGTTGCCCGGCGGCGGTGGCCATCGGGCTCGCAGGCGCGCGCAAGGGCGAGCTGGGCTATCACGCGCGCAACGATATCGACGGCAACGGCATTGCTTGCGGGCGGGCAACCCCGCCGCAGGGGCCAGCCCTGGTTTTGCCGGGCGCAGGCCAATCAAGGACCGTGGGCGGCGCGAAGTTCATTCAGGCAAAGCCGTCCGGCGGGTAGGTCGTTTGGCGCGAGGTCAGTGGCGGGCCAGCCAGCGTAACACGCGCGGTTGCAAATGATGATGATCCGACCGGAGTTTTTCACCACCCGAAACCCCCGGCGATTGATCTTGGCCATGAACCGTCCCTTGCCCGCGAAGCATTCGATTTCCCGCACCTTGCTGCGGATCACAGCGCCCTGTTGGGCCGCTTTCGCGGCAAAGAGGTTTTCTAGGGCGGGTTTACCCCACCGGGGTCCGCAATGGTGGGTTGGAAACTCACCCTACGGTTCGCTACGGCTCGGTTGCTCGTGGACAGTCAGAGCGGACGAAACTGCCCCTTGTTTTCGGGCAACTGAAAAAGGCCGCGTTCTACCAGTTTCCGCTGCTGAACAATCCCTGGCCAATGCCAAAGGATGGATGCCGCTTGTTCGAATATTGTCTTTTTTTGAAGTGCCGGAGACAAATAAAACGCGACGAGTCTGTTGTTAAGAATTGCGGCACGTTCCGCTTTCTTACGAGCATTTTGAAGGTCTTTCGATACGACTATCCACTCTCGACCCGGAGTTAGCTGTGCAAAGTAGTCAATGTCGTCAATACTCTTCGAGAATTTGTCTCTGAGCGCGAAGGCTTGGTGACCATCAACAGATATGATCTTGTCCACCGACCTCGCAATCGGTGGCGGCATGTTATGATCAAAGAGAACCTTGAGCACTTTTCCGCTCTGAGAGCGCATCCAGCTGCGCTTCGTAGTTGATGCACTGGCGTATTAGCCCCACCGGGACTTCATATATCTTTGACAGGTACTGTGCATCCTGAAATTCGGAATACTCGCTTGCGATTGTCAGAGTGGATATGCCGAAAATGTCGGTGATTGGTTCGCCAAAGCTTCTTTTGGGATCAATAATGATGTCTTTAAAGCCATCAGGGCGCCACCTCGCAGCAGTATCATTTTCGTACTCAATATCGCTCAAGGAAGATTTGATAATTTCGGCAAACACCTTCTGTCCGGGGCGCTTCTTTGATAAACTTACAAGGTTACCATCATTTTCGACGGCATCCATTAGTAGCTCCTTGCCATCTACTTGAAACCGGCGAGAAGCCAACGGTCGTTCAATTCCCATCTTATTTTGGGAAAATTCTATTGCGTAGCGAATCGACTGGAGCGATATACCTGCTCGTCTCATAGCGGCAACCACCCTTAACTCAACAAGGTCCAAAAAGCTCAATTCGGTCGAGTCCTCGAGGAATTGATAGTATGCGTGCCATAGCGGTTCGCTCGGCCCGCTTCCCCGTGTCCATCGCAAAACTTGCTGAGACGACTCCCCGATTAGCCTTGCGGCTTCGCGTGGGGTGTACACGCCATGACCAAGAATCTCTGCATCCAACGGCATGTGGTTCTCCTGTCAATTGTTTAGCGAGCAATATGGCGATTGGGAATCCCCAATCCACCGTCGGGTCACATTACCCTCTCCGCCTCTTCCCACCCCTTTGCCCCGCACGTCCCGCGGTTGAACGACCGCTCTGCTTTACCGCCGCCTCCGACGCGGCCTCGACCGCGGATTGCCGGGCCAGCGGATCGTCGGCGATGGTGAGTTCGACTGCTTCCAGCCGTCTGACCTCATCCCTCAGACGTGCGGCTTCTTCGAATTCGAGGTTCTCGGCGGCTTTGCGCATCTGCACCCGCATCGCGTCAAGATGGGCGGCGAGATTGGCGCCGACCAGCGGTTTGTCGACCTTGGCCGTGACGCGGTTCATGTCGACATCGCCCTTGTAAAGGCCCGACAGCACGTCATCGACGTTCTTCTTGATCGTCTGCGGGGTGATGCCGTGCGCCTCATTATAGGCCACTTGCTTTTCGCGGCGCCGGTCGGTTTCGCGGATGGCGCGTTCCATGCTGCCGGTGATGCGGTCGGCATACATGATCACCCGGCCTTCGACGTTGCGCGCGGCCCGCCCGATGGTCTGGACCAGCGAGGTTTCGGACCTGAGGAACCCTTCCTTATCCGCATCCAGTATCGCCACCAGCCCGCATTCGGGGATGTCGAGCCCCTCGCGCAGAAGGTTGATGCCGACGAGGACATCGAAGGTGCCCAGACGCAGGTCGCGCAGGATCTCGATCCGTTCCAGCGTGTCGATGTCGGAATGCATGTAGCGCACGCGGATGCCCTGTTCGTGGAGATATTCGGTGAGGTCCTCGGCCATGCGCTTGGTCAGCGTGGTCACCAGCGTGCGAAAACCGCGGGCGGCGACCTTGCGCACTTCATCCAGCAGGTCATCGACCTGCATCGACACCGGGCGGATTTCGATAGCGGGGTCGGTCAGACCGGTGGGGCGGATCACCTGTTCGGTGAAAACGCCACCGGTTTGCTCCAGCTCCCACGACGCCGGGGTGGCGCTGACGAAGACCGACTGGGGCCGCATCGCGTCCCATTCCTCGAACTTCAGCGGGCGGTTATCCATGCAGGAGGGCAGGCGGAACCCGTGTTCGGCAAGGGTGAATTTACGCCGGTAGTCGCCCTTGTACATGCCGCCGATCTGCGGGACGGAAACGTGGGATTCGTCGGCGAAAACGATGGCATGGTCGGGGATGAATTCGAAGAGCGTGGGGGGCGGTTCACCCGGCGCGCGACCGGTCAGATAGCGGGAATAGTTTTCGATCCCGGCGCAGACGCCGGTTGCCTCCAGCATCTCCAGATCGAAATTGCAGCGCTGTTCGAGCCGCTGCGCCTCAAGCAGTTTGCCTTCGTCCTGAAGCTGCTTCAGGCGCAGGATCAGTTCCTTTCTGATACCCTGGATCGCCTGATTGAGCGTGGGGCGCGGGGTGACGTAATGGCTGTTTGCGTAAATTCTGATTTTTTCGAAAGTATCGGTTTTTGAACCGGTTAACGGGTCGAACTCGGTGATGGATTCAAGATCGTTGCCGAAGAAGGAAAACCGCCAGGCCCGGTCTTCGAGGTGGGCAGGCCAGAGTTCAAGGCTGTCGCCGCGCACCCGGAACGAGCCGCGCGAAAACGCCTGATCGTTGCGCCGGTAGGCCTGGGCGATGAGATCGGCCATCACCTTGCGCTGGTCATAGGATCCGCCAACGGCCAGATCCTGGGTCATGGCGGAATAGGTTTCGACCGAGCCGATGCCGTAGATGCACGACACCGAGGCGACGATGATCACGTCATCGCGTTCCAGAAGCGCACGGGTGGCCGAGTGGCGCATCCGGTCGATCTGTTCGTTGATCTGGCTTTCCTTCTCGATGAAGGTATCGGTGCGGGCGACATAGGCCTCGGGCTGGTAATAATCGTAGTAGGAAACGAAATACTCGACGGCATTGTCGGGAAAATAGCCCTTGAATTCGCCGTAAAGCTGGGCGGCGAGGGTCTTGTTGGGGGCGAGGATGATGGCGGGGCGCTGGGTTTCCTCGATGATCTTGGCCATGGTGAAGGTTTTGCCGGTCCCCGTGGCGCCAAGCAGAACCTGATCACGTTCGCCCGCTATCACCCCAGCCGTCAGTTCGGCGATGGCCGTGGGCTGATCGCCCGCCGCGGTGAAGTCGGTCTTCATCGTGAAGCGGCGGCCGCCTTCAAGCTTGGGCCGGGTCAGTACCTCGGGCCGGGGGGCCAGAGCGTTGGTGTTGTTATGGGGCATTTCGGTGATTCCCTGAGGTTACCCCCAATTTGATCCGTTTTTGTTCTGGTTCAAGGGCAATGCGGAAATCCGCGCGCGCGACCGGCCGCATCTGCTGACACCCTGCTGTCAGCAGCCAAAGACCCGTTCCGTCCCAAAGACCTTGCGCGGGCGGTCAAGTTTCACGATAAGGGTCAGGATCATTTTCGGAGATTTGCCCATGCGTGCGCGCATTTATCAGCCTGCCAGAACCGCCATGCAGTCCGGCACGGCCAAGACCCACCAATGGGTTCTGGAATTTGCCCCTGCCGAGGCCCGCGAAGTGGACCCGCTGATGGGCTGGACAAGTTCGGCAGATACCCAGTCGCAGGTGCGGCTGCGCTTTGAAACCCGTGCGGCTGCTGAAGACTATGCCAGGGACAAGGGTCTCGACTATGTCGTGACAGAACCGCATGCGCGAAAAGCCAACATCCGCCCGCGTGGCTATGGCGAAAACTTTGCCACCGATCGCAAGGGTGCCTGGACCCATTGATCGGCGACACAATCGCCCCCTTGCACGCTGGCCAGACATCCCGGTAAAGGGAGATGAGTGGTCCCGTAGCTCAACTGGATAGAGCACCTGACTTCTAATCAGGATGTTGGGGGTTCGAGTCCTCCCGGGATCGCCACAGCATCATTTTCATTTAGTTTTCAACCACCTGCTGAACGGCCTACGGCTTATCAGGTTGGTTTAAAGATTATCCGCCAACCAGACCCATCTGCCGGCCAGCCTCGCAGGTTTATCCTCGGCCTCTGACAGCGATTCATGTCCGCCCCAGCCCATGAACGCCTGCGGCGGTCGCAGCATCGGCTTATAGCCGCTTTGCCTGACACTGCGCGCTTCAATTTCGTTCGTCAGTTTGCATTCGCCGCTCAACCCACCTCACACCGGCTGATACGATCAGGATCAGCACCAGATATTCCAGCACCAATACTGTATAGATCTCCAGCGGCCTGTATTCGCTGACGACGAGTTCATTGGCCTTTCGCGTCAATTCCGGCATGCCGATGACCGAGACGAGCGATGACATTTTCAGCATGTAGACCAACTGGTTGCCAAGTGCGGGCAAAATTCGGCGGATTGCCTGCGGCAAGATCACATAGCGCATCGTGTCGATGTAGCCGAGCGAAATGGAATGGGCGGCCTCGTATTGGCCTTTTGCAATCGACTGGATGCCGGCGCGGAATATCTCGGCCTCAAACGCGCTGTCAGACAGGGCCAATGCGATGACGCCTGCCCAAAAGACGCTTATCGTCAGGCCCGAAAGCTGCGGCAATCCGTAATAGACCCAGAGGATCATCACGAGGATGGGCACCGCGCGGACCAATTCCACATAGGTCCGGCTGGCCCTGCGAAGCCAACCACGTGACGATAGTCCGGGCAAGGCAATCAACAGACCGAGGATCACCGATATGCAGATCGCCGTGACCGACAAAAATACGGTGTATTTCAAGCCGCCAAGCATGAATTGGAGGTTGATGGCGCCCGATTTGGTTGCAGGGTTGACAACGTACCAGCCCCATTTCGACGAACATCCCGCCAAGAGGGTCATGATCGCCAGAAACAGGATCGGTCTGCGCATCGTGACCCCCATCAGTGGTGCAAGATCTGCTGCAAGAAATCCCGGCAGCGTTGGCTCTTGGGTGCCGTAAAAAAAACCTCGGGCGGGGCGGTTTCGACAATTTCGCCGTGATCCATGAAAACCATCTTGTCGGCCACACGGCGCGCAAAGCCCATTTCATGTGTCACGCAGATCATTGTCATGCCGCTGTTGGCCAATTCGCCCATGACTTCAAGAACCTCGCTGATCATCTCGGGATCGAGAGCCGAGGTCGGCTCATCAAAAAGCATGATCTTCGGCTCCATGCAAAGGGCGCGCGCGATAGCAACACGCTGCTGCTGACCACCCGACAGATGGCGTGGGAATTTGTCAGCCTGTTCGGGGATGCGGACCCGTTCGAGATATCGCAAGGCGAGTTTACGCGCGTCATCATGCGACATCTTGCGCGCGCGCATCGGGCCCAGCATCAGGTTTTCCACAACCGACAGATGCGGGAAAAGATTGAACTGCTGGAAAACCATACCAACGTCCGCACGTACCAGATTCAGGGCCGAGCGGCTGCCGTCAAGCACGTGGCCGTTTACGGTGATCGTGCCGCTCTGATGCTGTTCAAGACCGTTGACGCAGCGGATCAACGTCGATTTCCCCGAACCTGAGGGACCACAGATCACGACGCGTTCGCGCAGTGCAACGCTCAGGGAAATGCTTTTGAGAACCTGAAAATCGCCGAAGTTTTTTGAAACATTCGTGAACCGAATTATGGTTTCTGGATTTTCCGACACGTTTGGCCCCCTTGTGCCTTGAGGCAACCTAACGGCCTGATCGGACTTTGTGCAATGTTTTAAATTTCTTGCAATCTACCCTCTATCGCCGGAACATATCTGCAGCTAGTCCAAGGGAGAAGAAAATGAAGATATTCAAAGCAGCATGTGTTGCGCTTGCGATGTTGACGACGGCGTCGGCAGGGCATGCGCAATCCGCGCTTCAGAACATTTTGAGCAGTGGGAAATTACAGGTCGGGACCACCGGCGACTGGAACCCGATGACGATGAAGGACCCGGCAACCGATGGTTACACCGGGTACGATATTGACGTGATGACAGCGCTGGCGGCTGATCTGGGTGTCGAAGTGGAATTCGTTCCAACCGACTGGAAGACACTTGTCAGCGGCGTGACCGCGGGTAAGTACCAGATCACCGGATCTGCCTCCATTTCGCCTGCGCGTGCAAAGGCTGCAGGGTATTCGCAGAGCTATTTTTCTCTGGCCACGGTTCCCTTGGTGCGCAGCGATAGCGGCGACAAGTTCAAGGACTGGGCTGATCTGGACAAGCCGGACGTCACTGTTGCCGCGACATTGGGCACCACACAGGAAAAGCAGGTTGTCGAGTTCTTTCCGAGCGCCCAGCACAAGATTGTCGAAGCACCCGCGCGTGACTTTCAAGAGGTTCTTGCGGGCCGGGCGGATGCCCATATCACATCGAATGTGGAGGCATTGAAGCTGGTTGAACAATATCCTGACCTCAAGATCGTGCCGGTTTCCGCGCCACGCGCCAAGACACCGATTGCGATGTTGCTGCCGCAGGACGATCAGGTCTGGATCAACTATATCAATACCTGGATCGCCTTGAAGAAAGAGGCCGGGTTCTTTGATGATCTGGGCAAGAAGTGGCGCTTGACCGAATAGGCCGGATGAAATGTCGGGCATGCGTGACGGTATGCTGACCGTCTATGCCATACCTGTCAGTCTGTACTGCGCAAAATTAAGGATCGTTTTGCGCCACAAGGATCTCGATTGGACAGAAATCCCGCCTCCGGGCGGGTATGGGTCCGATGAGTATAAGCGTATGGTGCCGGCGGGAAACCTGCCGGCACTGCGCAATGGCGGTTTGCTGATCGCCGATTCAGAGGCCATTTCCGAGTATCTGGAAGAGGTGTTCCCCAATCCACCGATGCTTCCCGTTGATGCCGGTGAACGGGCGCAAATCCGCGCGCGGTCGCGCTTTCACGATACCCGGTTGGAACCTGCGGTGCGGCGTCTTTTCCCGTACATTACCGCTGCGCCCGGCCCGGGGGAACTGGCCCCGATGGCGGCCGAAATCTCGACCCGGCTAGGGCAGTTTGCCAACGTCATCCGGGACGTCCCTGCCGGGTCCGACCTGACGCTGGGTGATTGCGGATATCCCATCACCTTCTTGTGGATCCATGCGCTGGCGCCGCTGTTGGATATCAAGATTGCGTGGCCTGACCCTGTGCGCGACTGGTCCGACGGATTGGATCGCCACCACGCCGTGGCCGCCGAGCGCGCAAGCTACGGCAAAACCCTGAACGATTGGCTCAAACGCGAATGGGTAGGATATTGAAGCTGCAATTGATGACCTGGACGGAGGTGGAAGACTACCTTGCCCTGTCGGACGGCATCGTCATCCCGGTAGGCTCGACTGAACAGCATGGCCCGATCGGATTGATAGGAACGGATGCGCTTTGTGCCGAAGCGATTGCGGAGGGTGCAGCAGAAAGGGCGCAGGTCATCGTGGCGCCCACAATTGCCCTGACACCGGCGCCCTTCAATATGCATTTCCCGGGAACGATGTCGGTATCGACCAGCTTATTCCAGAACCTTGTCAGCGAGGTGCTGGCAGGCCTAAAGCAACAAGGATTTGGGCACTTCTATTTTCTGAATGCACACGGCGCCAACCTGGCACCTTTGAATAGAGTGGCCGAAAGCGACAAGAAAACTCCTATCTGCATTCGCAGTTGGTGGGATTTTGAGCCGGTGAATGTCTTGCGTCGTGCGTTTTTCGGAAACGGGGAGGGCATGCATGCAACCCCATCCGAAGTTTCCATAACGCAGGCACTTCATCGCATCGTTCCGATGCACCCGGCGGCGAAGGATCCGCCCCGCCCGCTGACAGATGAGTTCATTCAAGCGCATTCCGGTGATCGGCACGGCCCGCCAGACCAACATCGCGCGGCTTTCCCCGATGGCAGGGTTGGGGCGCATTCTGCATTGGCGACACCCGAATTTGGTCAACGTATTCTCGAGGCCGCGCAAACGGCTGTTGCCGCTGATATGTCTCGGTTTTTTGCGCAAGGCGAGTAGGCGTCCGGCCGCACCGGTCGCTGTTCACCTTGTCGCCTGACGCGTCGTAACGCCGGCCAGACGGTTTTTGCCTGCCTCAAGGAGAGGCTCTGCGCAATGCCCTCGCGACGGCACAGCTCGGCAATACTGTCTTACCCCCCGAAGCCTCTCAGGCACAATCTTGATCTTCTCTTCAGCCGATTGCAGACGGCGCGTCTGTCGGCGGAGGTCCTTCATGACCTTCTGCGCCGATGGTTCGGATGTTACGGATTTCATTCTCATCTCCACTCCTGGGTGGTTACGATGAGACCGAAATCCTCCGCTGCGCAATCAGGCTAATCTGTTCAACAGGTGCTGATCTCGGACACACCACAAGTCGTGAAGACGTTCGACGGGTGCGCTACGATTCAATTACTATTCCGGTCATTAGGTCTGAAGATTATGTCGAAATGCGTTTCGGTTTCTCAATCCAAATCAGCCTGTCCGAGGATATTACATCCCGGTCTGCAAGATTCCAAAGGCAATCCTGCAGCATCCGCCGCGCGCACTCTCAATGGGACTGCCAAAGTCATTGATCGCTACAAAACGACCCGTGTGCCATTTTGCTTGGCAAGAACAGGTGTTCTTAGGCTCAGTCGTCGAAATCGCAGAGCAGCATAGTTGTCTGGATGGGTTGCAAAACTGCATGCGCTGCGAGGACGACGAGTTGCCAGTTGGCAAGGCGGCCAATCAAAAGGTAAATGTTCCAACAGTCGGGCGTCGGTTTGTCCCAGGAGCGCTATTCATGAAGGCAGCGAAAGAATGAAATCCACCGCCCTCGACGCCGCCGACATTCGCATCCTTTGCGCGTTGCAGCAACATGGGCAGCTCAGCAAGTCCAAGCTGGCGGAACTTGCCGGGCTTTCGCCTACGCCGTGCTGGGCGCGTTTTACCCGGCTGAAGACTGCGGGATTGATCCGCGGGTATCATGCGGACGTCGCGGTCGGCAAGATCGTCGACGTTGCCAAGGTCGTGGTGACCGTTTCGCTGAAAAGTCACCGCAAGACCGATTTCGACCGCTTCGAGGCGCATATCCGCAGCCTCTACGAGATCACCGACTGCGTCGCGACGGGCGGCGGGATGGACTATGTGATGACGGTCGTCACCACCAGCCTTTCTGCATTCCAAGGGCTGATGGACGAAATGCTGTCGGCGGAACTCGGGATTGACCGATACATGACCTATATCGTGACGCGCGAGGTCAAATCGGTTCAGCCGAATCTTGCCCGCCTGCTTGCCGATTCAAGAAAGTGACCCCGAAAAACGCGTTTGCATATCGCAAAGTCCAAACGGTCCGCGTTGCGCATGAAATTGGTCTGTTCAGGCTGTCCGGCATTCATCTTCAGTCCGATCTTGCAGGTTGATTGCCCCTAAAACCCCGCCCAGTTGGACAAGGTTTCACGGTCCGGGAAGGACCCGCAGGAAAGGGCAATCAGAATGTCAAATTCAGAAGATTTCGGTTTCGGAACACAGATCCGGAAGTCCCCCTATTTCGACGCCACGGTGCGCTGGGGTGCCAAGGGCTTCTCGGTATACAATCACATGTACATCCCGCGCGATTTCGGCAACCCGGAACAGAATTTCTGGAATCTGGTAAATGACGCGATCCTGTGTGACGTTGCCGTCGAGCGTCAGGTTGAGATCATTGGGCCGGATGCTGCGAAATTTGTGCAGATGCTGACCCCGCGCGACCTGTCGAAAATGGCAGTCGGGCAATGCAAATACATCTTGATCACAAATGCCGATGGCGGCCTGCTGAATGACCCGATCCTGCTGCGCCTTGCTGAAAACCACTTCTGGATTTCGCTGGCCGACAGCGACATCCTGCTTTGGGCGCAGGGCGTGGCTGTACATTCGGGCTTGGATGTCACCATCGGCGAGCCGGACGTATCGCCGCTGCAATTGCAGGGCCCGAAATCTGGCGCAGTGATGAGAGCGCTCTTTGGCGACAGCATCATGGATCTGAAATACTACTGGTTACGCGAGGTCGAGTTGGACGGTATTCCGCTGATTGTGTCCCGCACAGGTTGGTCCAGCGAATTGGGGTACGAGCTTTACCTGCAGGACGGATCGCGCGGTGATGAACTGTGGGAAAAGATCATGGCGGCGGGCCAACCCTTCGGCCTGCAGCCCGGCCACACCTCGTCGATCCGCCGGATCGAGGGAGGGATGTTGTCCTACCATGCGGACGCAGATAGCAGCACCAACCCATACGAGCTTGGGTTTGACCGGCTGGTGAATCTCGACATGGAGGTCGATTTCATCGGCAAGGCGGCTCTGCGGCGCATCAAAGAAGAGGGCGTGAGCCGCAAACAGATTGGATTGATCATCGAAGGTGAGCCCCTGAAAGGGCCAAACACGTCCTTCTGGGCGATCAAGAAGGATGGCGTAACTATCGGCAAGGTCACCTCTGCCGTCTATTCGCCGCGTCTCAAGCAAAACATTGCCCTGGCAATGGTTGCCGCTGAGCACGCCAATATCGGTATCGAGGTCGACGTGGTGAACAGATCGGGGGTTGTGAACGAAGCCGGGACGGAACGCGCCATTATCGTGGAACGTCCTTTCTACGACCCCAAGAAATCGCTGGCCGCTGCCTGATACACGATTACAGGAACCCAAAGATATGTCCGATATCTCGATAGAACTGCACTGGCAGCGCATAGAACCCGAGCTTAAGCCCGGCGCCTATACGGCAGAGCATGTTGTCCAGTTCAACAACAGCAACGACATCCAGGTGGATGCTGCACCGGATTACGGCGGCAACCCTGCCTGCACCAACCCAGAGCAGGCGCTCGCCTCTGCCCTGTCAAGCTGCCACATGCTGACCTTTCTGGCCCTGGCCGCCAAGGCCAAATGGCCGGTGGCCAGCTATCACGACTACGCCGTTGCTCATCTTGGCAAGAATCCGAAAGGGCAGATGTCGGTGACGCGCTTGGATCTGCATCCGGTGGTTCGTTTCGACACCGGCTTTCAGGTCAGTGAGGCGGAGATGGAGCAGATGCAGGACCGCGCCCATCGCTATTGCTTTATCGCCAACACGCTTGCCGATAGCGTTGAGGTCAACATTCTGCACAGCCCGACCGTCAGACATTTCGGTGCAGGAGAGCCACATGTTGCTGCGTGATCTGGATGACACCGGCATTCTGCGCCTGACGCTGAACGACGCGGGGCGGCGTAACGCCCTGTCTGAGGCGATGCTGACCGAACTTGGCGCGGCCTTTGCTGAGGCCGGGGCCAGCCCTGCGGTTCGCGTCGTCATTCTGGCCGCGAATGGGCCGGCCTTTTGCGCAGGTCACGATCTGAAGGAAATGACTGCCGGTCGCGCGGGTCCAGATCGCGGCCGGGCCTATTTCACCAAGATGATGGCGATGTGTTCGGGCGTCATGCAGGCTATCGTGACCTGCCCGAAACCTGTCATTGCCGAGGTCACGGGGATTGCCACGGCGGCGGGCTGCCAGCTGGTGGCCAGCTGCGATCTGGCCATCGCTGCCGACACCGCGCGGTTCAGCACGCCCGGTGTTCATATCGGGCTCTTCTGCTCCACGCCCATGGTGGCGCTGTCGCGCAATGTCGCGGGCAAGCACGCGATGGAGATGCTGCTGACCGGCGATATGACCCCGGCCGCCCGCGCGGCCGAGATCGGATTGGTCAACCGGGTTGCGACTGAGGAGACCTTGCGCGAGACGACCCTGGAGATCGCGCGCAAGATCGCGTCGAAATCCAGCATGACCCTCGCCACCGGCAAACGCGCCTTCTATGCGCAGCGCGAGATGCCGCTGGCCCAGGCCTATGACTACGCCTCGAACGTCATGGTCGAGAATATGCTCGCCCGCGACGCCGAGGAAGGCATAGGTGCGTTCATCGAAAAACGCGCGCCCCAGTGGCAGGATCAGTGAGGCCGTGATGCAGAACCCCTACAATACCGATCTGGATCGCAACCCGGCGAACCATCAGCCGCTGACGCCGCTGACCTTTCTTGAACGCGCGGCCAGCGTCTTTCCCGATCACACCGCGATCATCCACGGCCCATTGCGGCGCAGCTACGCAGAGTTCTACTCGCGGTCACGGCGTCTTGCCTCGGCTTTGGCCAAGAACGGCATCGGGCGCGGTGATACTGTATCGGCCCTCCTGCCCAACACTCCGGCGATGCTGGAATGCCATTACGGCGTGCCGATGTGCGGCGCGGTCCTGCATTCGATCAACACCCGTCTGGACGCGGCGATCATCGCGTTCCAGCTCGACCACGCCATGTCCAGGATCGTGATCGTCGACCGCGAGTTCATGCCGCTGATGCAGGAGGCGCTGGCCCTCACGACGGTCAAGCCCGTCCTGATCCAGTATGACGACCCGGAATATGACGGTGCGCCGACGGATGTCGAGGCCGCCGATTACGAGATGTTCCTGACCAGCGGCAACCCGGATTTCGAATGGCTTATGCCGGAGGATGAGTGGGACGCGATCTCAATCAACTACACGTCCGGCACCACCGGCGACCCGAAAGGCGTCGTGTCGCATCACCGGGGCGCTTACCTTCTGGCACAGGGCAACGCGCTGACGACATCGATGCAGAAACAGGCGGTCTATCTCTGGACCCTGCCGATGTTTCATTGCAACGGCTGGTGCTTTCCCTGGACGATGTCGGCCATCATCGGCACCCATGTTTGCCTGCGTCAGGTGAGGGCCGAACCGATCTGGACTGCGCTGGCTGATGAAGGCGTAACCCATCTCTGCGGTGCGCCGATTGTCATGTCGCTGCTGATCTCGGCGCCCGATGCCGTCAAACGCGATCTCGACCGTACCGTGCAGTTCTTCACCGCCGCCGCGCCGCCGCCGGAAAAGCTTCTGGCCGACATGCGCGATGCGGGCTTTGACGTGACCCATCTTTACGGCCTGACGGAAACCTATGGTCCGGCAGTCGTGAACGACTGGCACGAAAGCTGGTCCGGACTGCCCCGCGCCGAACAAGCCGCGCTGAAATCCCGCCAGGGCGTTCGCTACCTGGCGCTCGAGCAGTTGGACGTTCTGGACCCCGAGACGATGCGGCCCGTGCCGCGCGACGGCACGACCATCGGCGAGGTCATGTTTCGCGGCAATGTCGTGATGAAGGGCTATTTCCGCAACGCCAAGGCCACGCAGGAGGCCTTTGCCGGCGGCTGGTTCCATTCCGGCGATCTGGGCGTGATGCATCCTGACGGCTATGTCCAGCTCAAGGACCGGTCAAAGGACATCATCATCTCGGGCGGAGAGAACATCTCCTCGATCGAGGTCGAAGAAGCGCTTTACCGGCATCCCGCTGTTGCGGTGGCCGCCGTCGTCGCGATGCCGCATGAGAAATGGGGCGAAACGCCCTGCGCCTTTATCGAACTGGCCGCGGATCAAAAGGCGGATGCGGATACGCTGCGCGCCTGGTGCCGCGACCAGCTCGCGCCCTACAAGGTTCCTGGAAGCTTCATCTTCATGCCCATACCGAGAACCTCGACCGGGAAGATCCAGAAGTTCGTCCTGCGCGAGCAGGTCAGGGCTATCGCCACCTGACATCAGGGCGAACTCCCGGGCCAAGCTTCCTATCTTGCCCTCAAAGGCGTTCTGCAATGTGCAATCGCAGCGTACCGCCGCAATCGCGAGCCGCACGTCAGGTCTCAGCGGGAGTTCGGCTATGGGCCGCACCCGTTTCCATGAGTTCCTGCAAGGTCGACTTCCGCATTTTCCGTCGGACCTACGGAATTTCTAGTAATTTACTGCCCAGATATGTAAAATAGCATAACATTGGAGCTCACATATGCGGGAGTGGTTTCAACATGGACAGACGGACCTTCAACCTCGGGCTGGGTGCTGTGTTCGCGGCCGCGCCGGTCGCAAAGCGCGCCAGTGCCAATGAATACACCGGCCCCAACGTCATTCTGGTCCGCTTCGGCGGCGGCGTCCGACGGACCGAGACGATCGACGAGGCCGCGACATACGCGCCCTATCTGCGTCATGTCCTGGCCAAGCGCGGAATCTTCATTCCAGACATGCGGATCGCCCAACTTGACGGCGTAAACACCAGCCATGCCGAGGGAACCTTGAACTTGCTGACGGGCCGTTACCTCGCCTATCGCGATGCCGGTTCGAAATTCCTAGAAGACCGGCTTGAGCCCACAGAACCCACCCTTTTCGAATACCTCCGCGATGCGTTCGACATCCCGTCACATCAGGCCCTGCTGATCAATGGCGAGGATCGTCCGCAAGAGGAGTTCTTCACTTACGGCGTCAACGAGCACTATGGGATTGCCTATCGCTCGGAAATGCTGAGCCTGCATCGCTTCAAGCTCTACAAGTTCGCGCGGATTATCGAAGAGCGCCGCGCCGACGAAGCCACGCTCACGGATGCACAAAAGCAATATGACGCGCTCATGGCCGATGACCCCCGTGCCATTACACCCGACCAGTCGCCCCAGGTGACCGCTTTCTGGGAGGAGTGGCGCGCCCATTACGGCGATGACGGGCTAAGAAATCCGCGCGGGGATCGTCTTTTGACGGCATTGGCGGCCCGTGCGCTGCGCCAACTTCAACCGCGCTTGATGATGGTGAATTATCAAGATCCGGACTATGTGCACTGGGGCAATGCCAGCCACTACACGCGGGCAATTCAAATCATAGACGACGGTTTGCAGCGTCTGGTCGAAACTGTCGAAGCCGATCCCTTCTATCGCGAAAACACCGTCTTCGTGATCACGCCGGATTGCGGGCGGGATGAAAACCCGTTGATGGACGTGCCATTCCAGCACCATTTCAACAGCCGGGCGGCGCATCAGACCTGGGCTGTGATCTTCGGCACCGGTATCGAAAGCGGGCGCACCCTCGACCGCCCGGTGGATCAATCGGCCGTTGCGCCCACCATCGCAGCGCTCATGGGGTTCCGGGCAAGTCGGGCGGAAGGTGACATTCTGACGGAGGTCTTCGCGTGACGGTGATTGCCCCATCCGCCACCAGGATAAGGCTGCCAGTGCGGTTGCTTCGGGCAGTTTTCAATCTGGTGGTGGGAACGCTTCTTTGCCTGTCGCCACTGACGGCGCTGCTGGTGCTCGGCTGGCTGACGCGGAGGATGGCAGCCCGCGTCGATACCGGTCTCGGGCGCGCCGCCGGTCACCCGGGATGGGTTCTGGGACCGAGAGGCAAAGGTTGGATCGTCAGGCTTCTGGGCGGACTGGCCGCGAATTTCCGCGCAGGCGTGATGTCTGCTGCGGGTCTTGCCGCACTTACGCTGCCGTTCACGATGCTGTGGCTCGGCGCCTGGTGGGCCGGATGGGAGAATTCTTTCAACAAGGGATACGAGCAATCCGCCGTCGGCCCGGTCACCTGGTTGCTTGGTGCCTTGATCGCCCTGCCGATCCTGGCCCATTTGCCGGTCGCTTTGGCTCATGCGTCCGCCGAGGGACGCCTCGGCGCTTTCCTCGAATATCGTCGCATCAGGAGTGTGGTCAGGGCAGCGGGGTGGCGTGTGCCGTGGCTTGCCTTGATGTCGGTTGTTCTGTGCGTTCCCTTCCTCGGGCTGCGGGCCCTCCCGGTCTTCGTCGAGGGCATCGCGCCCGGCTTTGCCGATATGACACCAGCCGGGAAAATGCAGATCGCGCAGGTGTTTGACATCGCAGGTGCGGCCCTGAGCTTCCTGATCGTCCTGTTTCTTCGGGATCGCGCGAGTTCAATCTATGCCCGCGCTGTCCCAAGTGCGGCTCGAGGTCGGACGAAAGTGGTCTGGAGGGATCACGACGCCCTCGCCATCGCGTCCACGGGCGGTGAACCCTCGCGCCAGATGGCCGCGCTGTGGCTCGTGATCGCTTGCACGATCTGGTCGGGCCTCCCCCTTCTGCTCGTCTTCAGCCAGTTCATGAACTACAATCCAGTCCTCTGGGTCACTCACCCGGTGTTCCTCCTGCCCTGGGCCGGGTGAAACAGGCGGCTGAATGGCTTCTTGGGTGCTTTGGGGTGTTGTTCTGGGCACTGTCATTTGACGTTACGTGGGGAGATTGGCGTACCTTCGCTGGCGTCTGGCGTACCGAAGTTGCGAAAACTTCGTTCCATGTACCTGCCAGTCAGTGAGATTTGGATCGACACGGACCTGACTATGCAAAGTAGATGGAGCTGCGGAATGAGATTGTTTCAATCAAACCGGAGTATACCAAGGGAGATTATTCGGTGCAGCACCCGCATCGCTGTTGCTTTACGAAATGATCGGCCGTTATGCTTAACCTACAAGAATTGAATTTGAACGGG